>JBPCSK010000077.1:0-13923 GCA_051007275.1 Gaiellales bacterium
CTCTGGGTGCGAGGCGAGCCCCGCCAAGCGCGCCAAGGCGCGCTCCACGTCGTACGTCGTGCGTCGTAGCTCGAGCTGCCCGTCGTCGATGATCGCCCACGCCGCGCGCTGGTCGCCGTCGAAGGGGAAGCCGACCGAGCCCGGGTTGACGACCTCGACCGTGCCCACCTTGCGCGCGTACTGCAGGTGCACGTGGCCGCAGAGCATGGTTGCGTGCCCGACGTCTGCGGTGCGCGCCTCGGCCAGCGCGTCAGGCGTGTCGGGCGTGAGGCGCCACTCGTCGTCGCCGGGGACGGCATGCACGATCACCGCATCGTGCTCCGGCAGCACGCGTGCGGGCTGGAGACCGCCAAGCCAGCTGACGCGCTCATCGCCGAGGCGGTCGGCCGCCCACGCGGCGACGTCGTCGTCGTCGTTCGCGATCATCCGGTCGGTGTTGCCGCGGATCGCGACGACGCGCCCGGCGTGCTCGCGCAGGCGATCGACGCAGTCGTCGGGTGCTGGTCCCATGTAGGCGTAGTCGCCGCCGAGCAGGAGCCCGTCGCACCCGGCCGCTGCGACGTCCGCGAGCACGGCATCCAAGGCGTCGATGTTCCCGTGGACGTCGAACAGCACGGCATCTCGCATGCCCTCAGGGTAGGTCAGATCCGACGGCACGGCGAGCGGACTTCACCGCAATGCGACCACGACTACCCTGTCGAGGTGACTCGGGTGATCGTCATCGGCGGCGGCATCATCGGCTGCTGCATCGCCGACGCGCTCGCACCCGAGGGCGTCGATGTCGAGGTGCTCGAGCGCGACCAGCTGGCGGCAGGCTCTTCGGGTCTCGCAGTCGGCGTCGTCGAGTCGCAGTACACCGACCCGCTCTGGATCGACCTCCGCGTCTTCGCGCGGCGCGCCTTCGACCGCCTTGCCACGGAGGCGGAGATCGGCCTCGTGCGCTCGGGCTACGCGCGCCTCGGCTACTCGGACGACGACGTCGCGCTGTTCGCCGCCAGCGTGGAGCACCAGCGCTCGCTCGGCGTCGAGGATGCCCGCGTGCTGGCGGTCGACGAGCTCGCCGTGCTCGCCCCCGCCCTGCGGGTCGATGACGTCCGCGGTGCGCTCTGGTGCCCGAGCGACGGCTACGTGGATCCGCATCAGGCGACGCTGGCCTTCGGCGAGCGCGCGGTCGCCGCCGGCGCGCGCCTGACGACCCGCTGCGCCGTGGTCGCCGCCGAGCACCGCGACGGCGTCTGGCGGCTCGAGACGACCGATGGTCCGCGCATCGCCGACGTGGTCGTGAACGCCGCCGGCCCGTGGGCCGCGCAGGTGGCGGATCTGCTCGGGCTGTCGTGCGACGTCTCGCCGCAGCGCCGCAGCGCTACCCAGGTGCACCTCGCCACCCCGCTCGCCTACGTGCATCCGTTCACGATGAACTACATCCCGGGCGTCAATCGCCTCGGCGCGTACGTGCGCCACGAGGCCGCCGACCGGCTGATCTGCGGCCTGCACTCCGAGGAGCTGCTCGATCCCGACAGCGACCCGGACGACTATCCGCGCGGCGTCACGCAGGACTGGCTCGAGGAGCTCGCCGAGCAGCTGGCGCTGCGGTTCCCCGGTCTTGCCGACGGCATGTCGTTCGGCGAGGGCTGGTCCGGCCTCTACCCATGCCGCCCCTCGCTCGAGCCATCCATCGGCTGGCGTCGCGAGACCGCGGGCGTGATCGACGCCGTCGGCTTCGGCGGCGGCGGCATCCAGTCCGGCCCCGCCGCCGGCGCACTCGTGCGCGACTGGCTGCTGCACGACGAGCCGCGCGAGATCCCGAGCGCCGCCTCGCTCGCGCCGTAGGCGCCGTCGCCTGCCGTCGTCCGCGCATCTGCCACTTGACGCCTGCGCTTTGGTAGATTCATCAGGTGCTCAGAGCCGCTCGTTTCACCACAGTCGTCGGCGCGGTGATCGCGAGCGCGATCGCGCTCGGCGGCACAACCACGGCATCTGCTGCGCCGGCGAACTGCTTCCCCCGCGGCGGGTTCAACCACTGCCTCCGCTACGTGTACAGCGGCACTCCAGAGACGCTCGTCGTGCCGAACTCCCTCGGTGCGAGCGATTCGCTGGACGTCGAGGTCTTCGGCGCGGGCGGCGGCGGCACAGCGCAGTCCTACTGGGTGGAAGGCGCCGGTGGCGGCGGTGGCTACACGCATGCGACCGTGACGGTCGGATCGGCAACCTCGTTCATCGTCACGGTCGGGCAGGGCGGGCAGCTGAGCGACACCGTCGGCACCTTCGGCGGCGGCGGACCCGGCGGCGTCAACGGGGCCGGCGCCGTGAATCAACGCGGCTCAAGCGGCGGCGGAATGTCGGGGTTCTGGTCGGGCACGCCCGCCGTCGGCACCGCGCTCCTCATCGCGGGCGGTGGCGGCGGCGCATCGCCAGGTTCAGCCAGCTCACAGGCCGGCGGCGGCGGCGGATCCGTCGGTACGAACGATGCGATTCCGACGGAGACCGGCCGTTCGGCCAACCAATCCGGTGGAGGCGCCGCGGCGACGGATACGGCCGGATGCCCACAGGCGCAGACCGCGGGTTCCCGTTTCCAGGGCGGCGGCGGTGGCGGCAACTCCGGCGTCACCTCCACGGAGGGAGGGGGCGGAGGCGGCGGCGGCTGGTTCGGTGGTGGTGGCGGACGCTGCCAGAACAGCTCGTTCGCGCAGAATGGCGGCGGAGGAGGCGGGTCGGGCTACATCGCCGCCGATCCGGCCATCTCCGCCGCAACGACGTCGGCGGCCGCGATCGCCGGTCTGAGCCCGGACCACACGACCTCGCCCGCAATCGGCTCTGCGAGCGCCGGCGCGGCATCGGCGCAATACATCATCGGCGTCGGGCGCGGCGGCGATGGCAAGAACGGCACAGCGACGGCCGGAGGCGGCGGGATGGTCGTCATCCAGTGGAATCGATCAGGCCTGTCCAATCTCGACTCGACGGGCGCGATCGACGCCCCGCAGCATGTCGACGTCCCCGTGCTGACCGGCGACGTGGTGCGGCTGCTCGACGGCTCGACGCCGGTGACGACGCTGACGACGGCCGACGGGACGTACACGGTCGACTCGGCAATCGGACGCATCACGTTCACGCCGCGCAGCGGCTTCGCAGGCACGGCATCGCCGGTCACGATCGCCCGCACGGACGCATACGCGGTGGTCGAGCAGGCGACCTACACCGCCACCGTCACCGCGCGACCAGCCGACCCCCCTGCTGCCCTGCCGACGGCGGAGCCGACCCCCGTGGCCGAGCCCCCAGTCGTGACGACGACGCTTACGACGCCCGTCTTCCCGACCGGCACGACGGTGACCATCACGGGTACCACGAAGTCGCCGGTGCCGATTCCCGGTTCGTTCCGTCTCTACCGCTGTGCGAATGCGGATTGCACGAAGCGCACGCTCGTCACCACATGGCAGAGATCGTTTCGGGCGGGAACGCATGCCTTCAGCGTGGCGACCCATCACCTCGCGCCCGGCGCGTATCGCTTCGTCACCGCGATCGGCACCTCAACGTCAACGGTGCGTTTGCGCATCGTCAAGCCGCATCCCCGACCGGTGCCAGTGACGGGCTGAGCCGAGCGCGGTCGCGACCGCGCTACCCCTCGAGCGACGCCTGGAAGCCCGCGACATGGCGGGCCATCGCCTCGCGCGCCGCGTCGGGGCGGCCCGCGATGATCGCGTCGGCGATCTGGTCGTGCAGGCCCATCGCCGTGCCGAGCGACTCGGAGCGGTCGATCGAGACGTTCCAGCGGCGCAGCACGTGGGAGAAGAGCCACTCGAGCGTCTGCTCGAGCATCTCATTGCCCGTCATCGCGAAGATCTGGCGGTGCAGGTCGCGGTCGAGAACGATCAGCCGTCGGCGATCGGGCGACGAGCCATCGAGCTCGGCGTGCATCAGGCGGACGATCTCCGCCAGCGCCGCGCGCTGCTCCTCCGTGCCGCGCTCCGCGGCGAGTCCCGCCGCCTGCGGTTCGAGCACGGAGCGCATCTCGTAGATGCGACCCAGGTCGCTGTCGTTGAGATCCGCAACGAGCGTGCCGCGACGCGGCAGGATCACGACGAGGCTCTCCCACTCCAGCCGTCGCAGCGCCTGGCGGACCGGCGTGAGGCCGACGTCAAGGCGCTCTGCCAGACCGCGCTCATCAAGGAGCGCGGCGGGCGGCAGCTCGAGCGACACGATCATGTCCTTGATCGCGCGGTACGCCTCGGCCGACTTCGAGTCGGCATCGACCGCGCGGCGCGCGCTGGCGGCAAGCATCGAGGTGGGTACGTGCGGGGACTGCGTCACCTGCGGAGTATCGGTGAAATATCTGCTGAAAGACGCAGACGGCGGGTGCCCCCGCCGTATGGCCGGGACACCCGCCTTCCGAGGAGAGAGGGAGAGAGACCGTGCAGCGCCGTCGCCCTGCACGGGTGGAACGGGACGAGCTAGTCGCCGAGCTCGGCGCGACGGCGAACGACGTAGGCCTCGAGCTCCTCGCGGATCGCGGGATCGAGCGCCGGCTCCTCGTACTCCTCGAGCTTCTTCGTGGCGATCTCGCCCGCACGCTCGGCAGCGTCCTTGCCACCGTTCTTCTCCCAGCGCTCGAAGGCGTCGGAGGAGGACAGCAGCGGACGATAGAAGCAGTCGCGGAAGTGCTCCATCGTGTGCGCCGTGCCGAGGAAGTGGCGGCTGTCCGTGGAGGACATCACCTCCTCATGCGCGTCGAAGGCCAGCGAGGCCTCGTCGAACTCGAGCGGCTTGAAGGTGGCCTGGAGCATGCCCAGGATCTCCATGTCGACGATGAACTTCTCGTACGACGAGACGAGGCCGCTCTCGAGCCAGCCGCCCGAGTGCAGGACGTAGTTCACGCCGGCGAGGAACGTCGGCATCATCGTCATCAGCGCCTCGTAGCCGGCCTGTGCGTCGACGGACTGGCTCGAGGTGAAGCCACCGCCGGAGCGGAACGGCAGGTTGTACTTACGCGCGATCTGGCCGATCGCGAACAGGCCGATCGCGGACTCCGGCGTGCCCATGCACGTCGATCCGGACTGCATGTTGGCGTTCGTCAGGAACGAGCCGAGGATCACCGGGCAGCCGGGACGCACGAGCTGCGCGAGGGCGATGCCGGTGAAGGCCTCCGCAATCAGCTGCGCGAGCGCGGCCGGGATCGAGACGGGCGACATCGCGCCCATGATCAGGAACGGCGTGAGCAGCACCGGCTGGTTCGCCTTCACGTACACCTGCATCGAGTCGAGCATGCCCGAGTCCCAGTGCATCGGCGAGTTGCAGTTGAGCAGCGAGATCATCACCGGCTTCTCTTCGAGCTTCTCCCGGCCGCCGAAGACGATGCCCGCCATGTTGAGGCTGTCCTCCGCGTTGGAGGGGCGCACCACGTTGCCCATGTGGATCTTGTCGGTGAGCGTCTCGAGCGCGAACTGCATGTCGAGGTGACGCGAGTCGAGCGGCGCGTCGTTCGGCTCGACGACGACGCTGCCGGCAGAGTCGAGCAGCGAGAACGACTGCGACAGCTTGAGGAAGTTGCGGTAGTCCTCGAGCGTGCCTTCCTTGCGCACGTCGCCGCGGCGGGCGAACGGCGGTCCGTAGACGCCGGCGAAGACCATGTGGTCGCCGCCGATCACGACGTTGTTCTCCGGGTTGCGCGCGTGCACGTCGAACTGGGCGGGCGCCTTGGCGACCTGCTCGAGCACCCACTCGGGGTCGAACTTGACGTTGATGCCATCGACCTTCTGGCCGGCGGCGGCGAGCAGCTCGGTCGCCCAGGGGCTGGCGAACTCGATGCCGATCTCGGAGACGAGGCGCTTCCAGCCCTTGTCGAGCATGGCCATCGCGTCCTCGGAGAGGATCTCGTAACGCGGTTGCTTGTTGACGAACATCAGGTGTCCTCCGGCGGATTGCGCGATCGTCTTGACGCGCGTGGGGGGATTCTCCTACACTCACCATCCGAAACGCAAGTTCCACATCATGGAAGCACTTACCGCACCCACCGGCACCCAGGCAATCGACCGCGCCGCCACGATCCTGACCTACGTCCTCGAGGGCGAGGGGAAGATGACCGTGGGCGCGCTGAGCGATGCCGTCAACCTGCCGAAGAGCACGACGTCGCGCCTCGTCGGCGCGCTCGAGCGGCACGGCCTCCTGCAGCGCGACCCCGACGACGGCAGCCTCCAGGCCGGCCCCGCGATCGATGCCTACGTGCGCCGCGCCCGCCTCGACCCCCAGCTCCCCGAGCTGTCGCAGGACATCCTCGACAGCGTCGCGACGGTGACCGGCGAGACGACCACGCTATCGATCCCGACCTCGCGCGGCATCGAGCAGATCGGCCAGGCCGAGGGCGCGTACATCCTCGGCTCGACGAACTGGATGGGACGCACCGTCCCCTACCACGCGTCCGCCGTGGGCAAGGCGATGCTCGCGTTCGGCGCCATGGCGCTGCCCAGCGGTGCGCTCGAGCAGCTGACCCCCAAGACCCTGACCATCCGCGCGGACCTCGTCCGCGACCTGGAGGCCACGCGCCAGCGCGGCTACGGCATCTCCATCGAGGAGATCGAGCCCGGGCTGATCGCCATCGGCGCGCCCATCCGCGGCGCCGACCGCCGGGTCATTGCCGGCATCGCGATCGCCGGCCCCAGCATGCGGATCACGCCCGACCGATACTCCCAGATCGGCGAACTGCTCGTCCGCAGCGCGGCCGAGCTCGAAGCACGTATCAGCCACCAACACCTTGAGGAGGGTGCGGCATGACCAGCGAAGAGATTCTCCAAAAGCTCTATGACGAGACGATGGTCGGTAACGGCCCCGCCGTGATCGAGCTGACCAACGAAGGCCTCGAGATGGGCATGGAGCCGGAGACGCTGCTCTTCGACGCCCTGATTCCGAGCCTCGAGGAGGTCGGCGCCCGCTTCGAGCGCGGCGACTGGTTCGTCCCCGAGATGCTGATCGCCGGCAAGGCGATGGCCGGTGCCCTCGAGGTGCTGCGCCCGCTGCTCGCCGCCAAGGGCACGGAGACCATCGGCAAGTTCGTGATGGGCACCGTCAAGGGCGACGTGCATGACATCGGCAAGAACCTCGTCAACATCATGCTCGAGGGTGCCGGCTTCGAGGTCATCGACCTTGGCGTGCAGGTCTCGCCCGAGAAGTTCATCGAGGCCGTCGAGGAGCATCAGCCCGACATCCTCGGCATGAGCGCCTTCCTGACCACGACGATGCCGATGTTCAAGGCGAACATCAACGCGCTCGAGAAGGCCGGCCTGCGCGACAAGGTGATCGTCCTCGTCGGCGGTGCCCCGGTCACGCAGGAGTACGCCGACGCGGTTGCGGCCGACGGCTACGCCGCGGACGCCTCGGCGGCCGTGAAGCTGTCGAAGGACCTGATCGCCAAGCAGCGCGCAGCGGCGAAGGTCTAGGGATCCAGCCGTGGGCCTGATCGCCGCCATCGAGCACGTCATCAAGAAGCCGATCTGGGATTGCCAGATGTGCGGCCAGTGCGTGCTGCACGACACCGGCATGACGTGCCCGATGACGTGCCCGAAGACCCTGCGCAACGGCCCCTGCGGCGGCGTGCGCGAGAACGGGCACTGCGAGGTCAAGCCGGAGATGCGGTGCGTCTGGGTCAAGGCAGAGGAGCGCTCGCGCACCCTCCCCCTCATGCCCGAAGCCTGGCGCGAGCACTTCAACAACCTGCGCCCGCCGGTCGACAACCGCCTCAAGGGCGACTCGTCGTGGAAGAACGCGATGAGCGGCCGCGACAAGGAGACCCCGCCCGGCTGGACGCCCGAGCCCGAGGCCCCCGCGGCTGAGGTCGAGGCGTAGCGTGTCGCGGCTCGGCGAACTGCTCGATCGCGGGAGCGAGCTGATCATCACGGGCGAGGCGCCCGTGATCGACGGCGGCACCCTCGCCGACTACGAGGCCAAGCTCCAGGAGCTCGCCCCGTGGTGCGACGCGATGAACGCGACGGACAACACGGCGGCGCACGCGCACGCCAGCAACGTCGCGATGGCGATCGCCATGCAGCGCGTCGGCGTCGAGCCGATCCTGCAGGTCGTCTGCCGCGACAAGAACCGCATCGCGCAGCAGGCCGACATCATGGGCGCCGCGCTGCACGGCGTGGAGAACATCTGCTGCCTGACCGGCGATGACGTGACGGCCGGCGACGAGTCGGAGGCGCGCCGCGTCTTCGACCTCGACGGGCCGCAGCTGATCCGCCTCGCCAACTCGCTCAAGGAGGGCCGCTACCTGTCGGGCCGCTCCGTCGGCACGCCGCCGCCGCTCGTGATCGGCGCCGTCGAGAACCCCGGCACGCACCCGCTCGACTACCGCGCCCAGCGCGCGGCGAAGAAGATCCTCGCGGGCGCCCGGTTTCTGCAGCTGCAGATCTGCTACCACCCCGATCGCCTCGAGGCCTTCGTCAAGGCCCTCCATGACAACGGCTTCACCGAGAGGTGCGCGATCCTGCCGAGCGTCGTCGCCGTCAAGGGCGCCGGCCCGCTCAAGTTCATGAACAACGCGGTGCCCGGCATCGACGTCCCGGCCGACGTGATCAGCCGCGTCGCCGACGCCGAGACGCCCGCCGAGGAGGCCTACCAGCTCGTCCTCGAGCAGTGCCAGCACGCGCTGAGCCTGCCGGGCGTGCGCGGCCTCCACCTGACCGACTTCCGCAAGGACGGCTCCATGGCCCGTCTCTGCAACGACCTGGGCATCAAGCCCCGAACCGAGAGGGAGCAGCATGCTCACGACCGTATCGTCGCCGTCTAAGACCGTCACCATCGGTGACGATCAGCCATTCTGCATCATCGGCGAGCGCATCAACCCGACCGGTCGCAAGGCCTTCCAGGAGCAGCTGCGCGCGGGTGATCTGTCGCAGGTCCTCGTCGACGTCGACGAGCAGATCGCGGGCGGCGCGCACATCCTCGACGTCAACATGGGCGTGCCGCTGGCCGACGAGCCCGCGCTGATGGCGCAGGCGATCACGATGATCCAGGAGAAGACGGATCTGCCGATCTGCATCGACTCCTCGGTGATCGAGGCGCTCGAGGCCGGCCTGAGCGTCTACAAGGGCAAGGCCCTCGTCAACTCGATCACCTGCGAGGCCGACCGCTACGAGGCCGTCCTCCCCCTGATCAAGGAGCACGGCGCCGCGATCATCTGCCTGACGAACGGCGAGGAGGGCATCCCGGTGCTGTGGGAGGAGCGCTTCGAGTTCTGCAAGCGCCTCGTCGACGTCGTCCACGGCAAGTACGAGATCCCGATGGAGGACATCGTGATCGACGCGCTCGCGATGCCGATCGGTGCCGAGCCGATGTCCGCGTACCACTTCTTCAAGACGATCGCGGCCATCAAGGAGGAGTTCGGTCTGAACACCACCTGCGGCGCCTCGAACACGTCGTTCGGCATGCCGAGCCGCCACACGCTCAACGGCACGTTCCTCGCCATGGCGGCCGGTGCCGGCATGACGAGCGCGATCATGGATGCCCGCTCCGAGGAGTGCGTCAAGGCCGTCCGCGGCTCCGACGTGATGCTCGGCAAGGACGAGTACGGCATCAACTGGATCGGCAACTACCGCCCGCCGGCGAGCGCCTGATCTCGTGAGCGCGGCCGAGGAGGAGCTGGAGCAGGGCACCGGCGCGGGCGCACCCGCGCGCGTTCGCCTGCAGTTCTCCCCGTCCGGCATCGACGTGAAGGTCCCGGGCGGCGTCACCGTCTTCGACGCCGCGTCGTGGAACGGCATCGCGATCGACTCGACGTGCGGCGGCCACGGCACGTGCCGCAAGTGCAAGGTGCAGATCACGGACGGCGAGGCGCCCCTGTCGAAGCTCGACATCCGCGCCTTCACGCCCGACGAGCTGCGTGACGGCTGGCGTCTGGCGTGCCGCATCCAGACCACCAATGATCTGTCGATCGAGGTGCCGCCGCTGCAGACCCGGCCGAAGGCCGCGACCGTCGGCGTCGGCCGCCAGGTGATCCTGCGCCCGTCGATCGTCAAGCGCTTCCTCCAGCTCGAGGAGGCCACGCTGTCCGACCAGCGCACCGACATCCAGCGCGTGTTCGACGCCATGGACGATCTGGAGCTGACGACGTCGATGTCCGTGCTCCGCACGCTCGGCAAGGTGCTGCGCTCGTCCAACTGGGAGGTCACCGCGGTGATCGCCGACAGCGAGCTGATCGCCGTCGAGCCCGGCGACACGACCGGCCGCCGCTTCGCGATCGCGTACGACCTCGGCACCACCACCGTCGTCGCGAACCTGCTCGACATCGAGACGGGCACGCCCGTCGCGGTCAAGAGCATGCTCAACAAGCAGCAGCCGTTCGGCGCCGACGTCATCAGCCGCATCAGCGCCACGATGATGGATCCCGACGCGCTCGAGAAGCTGCGCGACCTCGCCCACGAGACGCTCGCCGAGCTGACCGAGGAGGTCCTCGCCGCCGGCGGGATCGACCGCAACGAGGTCTACGAGATCGTCCTCGCCGGCAACGCGACGATGACGCAGATCGCGCTCGGCATCGATCCCGAGCCGCTCGGCGTCGCGCCGTTCGTGATGACCAGCGAGGGCTACCCCGGGCTGCGCGCCTCCGACCTCGGCGTCTCGATCCACCCGAACGCGCCCGCCACCGTCTTCCCGTCGCTCGGCGCGTACGTCGGCGGCGACATCACCGCCGGTATCCTCGCCACGGGCCTCGACCGCGACCGCCGCCTGCGCCTGTTCATCGACGTCGGCACCAACTGCGAGATCGCGATCGGCAACCAGGATCGCATCGTCTCCACCGCCGCGCCAGCTGGCCCCGCCTTCGAGGCCGCCTCGATCCGACACGGCATGCGCGCCGACGACGGCGCCATCGAGGTCGTCAAGCTGACCGACGAGGGCATCGAGCTCGGCGTGATCGGCGACGCGCCCGCCATCGGCATGTGCGGCTCCGGTCTGGTCGATGCCGTCGCCGAGCTGGTCCGCGTCGGCATGCTCGACTCCTCCGGCAAGTACCTCACCGACGAGGAGGCCGCCGAGCGGCTGCCGCACCTCGCACCGAACCTGATCACGCTCGACGGCGAGCGCGTCTTCGTGCTCGCCTGGAAGGGCGAGGTCGGCGACGGGCAGACCGCGGTGTTCCTGTCGCAGCGCGACGTCCGCGAGCTCCAGTTCGCCAAGGCCGCGATCGCCACCGGCTGGCGCCTGATGATCGAGGAGCTCGGCATCGACGAGGCCGACATCGCGCAGGTGCTCCTGGCCGGCTCGTTCGGCTCGTACCTCTCCGCCGCGAGCGCGATCCGCATCGGCCTCGTACCGAAGCTGCCGATCCCGCGCATCATCAGCGCGGGCAACGTGGCGGGCGAGGGCGCCAAGATGGCGATCCTCTCGATCCAGGAGCGCCACGCCGGACAGGCCCTGATCGACGAGATCGAGTACGTCGAGCTGTCCGAGCGCACGGACTTCAACGACCGCTTCGTCGAGCAGCTCGCATTCCCGGCAGGTGCATGAGCGACGTCGCCGTCATCACCTGCGGCGTGCTCACGCAGCACGTCGACGCGATCCGCGTGCGCCGCGGCTGGGATGTCTCGGTGCACCCGCTGCCGCCGCTCCTGCATCAGCGCCCCGATCGCATCGCACCGTCGGTGCGCGCGCTCGCCGAGCAGCTGGCCGAGGAGCATGACCGGGTGGTCGTCGCGTACGCCGACTGCGGCACCTACGGCGCGCTCGACGACGTCTGCGAGGAGCTCGGGCTCGCCCGCCTGCGCGGCAGCCACTGCTACGACGTGTTCGCCGGCCCGGAGCGCATCGCGGAGATCCACGACCGCGAGCCCGGGACCTTCCTGCTCACCGATGCGCTGATCAAGGGCTTCGACCGGCTCGTCGTGCAGGAGCTCGGGCTCGATCGGCACCCCGAGCTGCGCGACGACTACTTCCGCGAGTACACCCGGGTCGTCTGGCTCGCCCAGGACCCCACCCCCGCCCTCCGCGAGGGCGCCGCACGTGCCGCCCAGACCCTCCGCCTGCCGCTCGAGATCTTCGAGACCGGCGATCGCGGGCTCGAGGCGGAGCTCGAGCGGCTGATCGAACGAACCCCCACCGGCGCGGGCAGCGCCACCCAAGGAGCATGAGAGATGGACACCAAGGCTGACGTCGTCATCATCGGTGCAGGCATCGTCGGCACGTCTGCCGCCTGGGAGCTCGTCCAGGCCGGCGTGACGAACGTCGTCGTGATCGACCAGGGCCCACTGAGCCACACGGGTGGCTCGTCGTACCACGCGCCGGGTCTCGTCTTTCAGACCGGCACCAGCCGCCTGCTCTGCACGCTCGCGCAGTGGAGCGCGCAGACCTACGACTCGTACAACACGCCCGAGCGCGAGGCGTGGGTGCCCGTCGGCAGCCTGGAGGTCGCCACGACGCCGGCGCGCGTGAAAGAGCTGGAGCGCCGCCGCAACGCCGCGATGGCCTACGGACTCGAGGGGAATCTCATCACCGCGAAGCAGGCCGTCGAGCTCTGCCCGGTGATCGAGGAGAGCGTGATCCTCGCCGCCTACCACGTGCCGACCGACGGTCTCTGCCGCGCGGTGACCGTCTGCCACACGCTGCAGGAGTGGTGCCGCCAGGCCGGCGTGCGCTTCATGGAGAGCACGCTCGTGACCGGCGTCAAGATCGAGCAGGGTCGCGTTCGCGGCGTCGAGACGGTCAGCGGCAACGTGGCGTGCGGTCAGCTGCTCGTCGCCGGTGGCCTGTGGGGCCCCGAGCTGCAGAAGCTGATCGGCCAGCCGATCCCGCTGCAGCCGCTCCAGCACCTCTTCGCCTGGTCGAATCCGGTCGAGGGCATCGAACGCGGACCCGTTGAGTCGGTGCTGCCGATGGTCCGCCATCAGGACCGCGACGTCTACTACCGCCAGCGCTGGCAGGGCATGGGCATCGGCTCGTACGCTCACGCGCCACTGCCGATCACGCCAGACGCACTCGAGCGCGCCGAGGACGGCCACCGCAACGCGCAGGGCCCCTTCACCGAGGAGCACTTCGCCGACGCGTGGGACGCCACCGCCGAGCTGATGCCGCGCGTGCACGCCGCCGGGATCGAGGAGTCCTTCAACGGCCACTTCTCCTTCACCATCGACGGCAACCCGCTGCTCGGCGAGTCCTCGCACACGAAGGGCCTGTTCCTCGCCGAGGCGATCTGGGTGACGCAGGCTGCCGGCTCCGCGCGCGCCGTCGTGCGCCAGATGCTCGGCGAGCCCGTCGGTCTGGATCTCGGCGGAGCCCACCCCGACCGCTTCCAGCCGCACCACGGCGCCGCCGCCTTCGTGCTTGCGCGCGGCAGCCAGCAGTACGCCGAGGTCTACGACATCCTGCACCCGCTCGAGCCCGCGCTCAACGCGCGCGGACTTCGCCGCCTGCCCTCGCACGAGTGGGTGTCGGAGCGCGGCGGCTACATGCTCGAGAGCGCGGGCTGGGAGCGCGCGCAGTGGCTCGACGCGAACGCGAGCCTGCCGGCGCCCGAGCACACGCAGACGCGTGGCGAGTGGGAGTCGCGGCACTGGTCGCCGACGATCGGCAAGGAGCACGCGCGCGTGCGCTCGCACGTCGGCCTGTTCGACCTCACGCCCTTCACCAAGCTCGAGGTCGAGGGCTCGGGTGCGTGCGACTGGCTCAACCGCATGTGCACCTCCGAGATGGACGTGCCCGTCGGGCGCATCGTCTACACGACGTGCCTCACCCCGCACGGTGGCGTCGTGTTCGACATCACCGTCACCCGCCTCAACGACACGACGTACCTGATCGTGACCGGCGGCGGCTCCGGCCCGCGCGACGTCGCGTGGCTCCGCAGCCACCTGCCCGAGGGCGACGCCGTGCGCATGCGCGACGTCACCAGCTCGTTCGCCGTCTTCGGCCTGTGGGGCCCGAATGCGCGCAAGGTGCTGCAGCCGCTCG
>JBPCSK010000078.1:0-3587 GCA_051007275.1 Gaiellales bacterium
CGTGGACGGCGACGGCGACACGGGCAGCCGCCGGCTGGCGCGCGCCGAGTCGAACCTCGTCCTCAGCAATCCCGACATGGTCCACGTCGGCATCTGCCCGCATCACCACCGCTGGGACGAGTGGCTGTCGGGCCTCAGCGCGATCATCATCGACGAGGCGCACGTCTACCGCGGGGTGTTCGGCAGCCACGTGGCGCACGTGATCCGCCGGCTGCGTCGCTGCGCCGCGCTCTACGGTGCCTCGCCGCAGCTCCTGCTCGCGTCCGCCACGGTCGGCAATCCGCACGAGGCATTCAGCGCCCTGACGGGCGTCGACGTGACGATCGTCGACGACGACGGCGCGCCGAGCCCCGGCCGCGACGTCGCGCTGTGGAACCCCACGCTGCTCGACGAGGCGACGGGGCAGCGCGCCTCGCGCATCCACGAGACCGTCAACCTCGTCGCCCAGCTGGTGAGCGACGACCAGCGCGTGATCTGCTTCGCGCCGGGCCGGCAACTCGTCGAGCTGATCCTGCGCGGCGTGCGCGACGAGCTCTCGCGGCGCAAGCCCGCGCTGGCCGAGCGCGTGGAGCCGTACCGCGCCGGGTACCCGCCGGAGGTGCGCCGCCAGATCGAGCAGCGTCTGGCCGGCGGCGACCTGCGCGCCGTGATCGCCACGAATGCCCTCGAGCTCGGCATCGACATCGGCGACCTCGACTGCGCCGTCGTCGTGGGCTTCCCCGGCTCGGTCGCCGCGTTGCGCCAGCAGTGGGGGCGGGCCGGTCGGCGCGCACGCGGGCTCGGCGTCCTCGTGCTCGGCGACGACGCCCTCGACCAGTGGTTCGAGCGGCATCCGCAGGCGCTGCTGGACCGGCCGGTCGAGGCGATCGCTCTCGATCCCCACAACCCCGAGATCCGCATCGCGCATCTGGCGTGCGCCGCGGCCGAGGCCGCCGTCGGGCCACGCGACGAGAGCATTCTCGGCGTGCACATCACCGAGGACGCCGAGGCGATGGTGCAGCTGAACCCCGACGACTTCGCGATGACGCCCGCGGGCCTGATCTGGACGGGTCTCGACGATCCGGCCACGCGCGTGTCGCTGCGCAGCACGGGCTCGGAGGTCGTGACGGTCGTCGACAGCAAGTCGGGCCGCGTGCTCGGCGACGTCGAGCAGGACCGCGCACCGCGCAGCGTGCATCCGGGTGCGGTGCACCTCAACCTCGGCGAGCGCTACCTCGTCACCGCGCTTGACCTCAAGGAGGGTACGGCGCTCGTCGAGCCATTCCGCGGCGACTGGTTCACCGTGCCGCGCGCCGACTCGACCGTGGCCCTGGACGAGCCGGAGGCCGAGGAGTGGCTGGGCAATTGGCGCTGCCACCTCGGCGAGGCCGAGGTCGCCACGCGGGTGACCGGCTACCAGCGTCGCCGCACCGACGACCTCTCCGTGATCGACAGCCGCACGCTCGACCTGCCCGAGCGCCGCTACCGCAGCGCCGCGCTCTGGATCACGCGGCCGCCGACCGATGACGAGCCCACGCTCGGCGGCCTGCACGCGATCGAGCACCTGCTCGCCGCCGCGCTCCCCCTCGCGGTGCCGAGCGACGCGGGCGACATCGCGGGGCTCTCGACCATCCTGCACCCCGACACCCTGTCGCCGACGATCATCCTCCACGAGACGCGCCCCGGCGGCGCGGGGATCGTACGCACGGCCTTCCCCGCGCTGGCCCGCATCGCGGAGGCGGCCCGCTCGATCGTCGCCGACTGCCCGTGCGAGTCGGGCTGCCCCGCCTGCATCCAGAGCTTCTCGTGCCCGAGCCTCAACGAGCCGCTGGACAAGGCGATGGCGCTGGTGCTGCTCGGCGAGCTGCAGCTGACCGGCGCGCGCGACCGTTGACGCCGGTTGCCGGACTGCGGCCTCCCCGACATACTGCCCGGGACATGCACGTCGTCATGCAGGCCCAGCGGTTCGCGCTCGTCGTCACCCTGGCGCTCTGCGCGCTGGCAATCGGCACTGGTACCGCGGCGGCAAGCACCGTCGCCTGCAGCACGAGCGGCGGGATCACCGTCGATGACGCGACCCATGCCGTGACCAGCACGTGGAACTCCGGCGGCTGCACCGGCTCGCTGGACATTCCCACGGGTGTCACGTCGATCGGCGACTACGTGCTGTGGAATGCGCGCATCACGCACGTGACCATCCCGAGCACCGTGACGAGCATCGGCTCGTCGGCCTTCGGCGCGACTGATCTCCTGCAGGGCATCACGGTGGATCCTGCCAACCCGAGCTTCTCCTCGGATGCCTTTGGGACGCTCTTCGATAAGCAGCAGACGCTGCTCATCCAGTACCCGCTCGGCCGCTCTGAGACCACCTACGCGATCCCTTCGACCGTGCAGACGCTAGGTGAGAACTCGTTCTTCATGGCCTACAACCTGGAGAGCATGGAGATCCCTGGGAACGTCACCACGATGAACCAGGGTGTGTTTCGCGATACGCACCACCTCGCACGCGTCACCTTCGCCGAGCCGAGCAACCTCACGACCATCGGCCGCGATGTGTTCTACAACGCCACGGGACTGACCGACATCACGCTACCCGCCAGCATCACCTCGGTCGGCCAGTGGGCCTTCTACGGCGCCACGAGCCTGGTCCACATCACGATTCCGCGAAACGTCACCGCGCTGGAGCTCGGCGCCTTCAAGAACGCTTCGCATCTGGCGCGCGTCGAATTCCAGAGCTCCTCGGCACCGACGGCGGCAGCCGAGGTCTTCCTGGGTACGGCGAGCGGCGCGACGGCGTACCGCACGGCCAACTCGACGGGCTGGGGATCGGCGCCCTGGAATGGCCTCCAGCTCGGCTACTACCTGCCCGCCCCCTCTGCACCCGTCGCCACCATCGTCGATGGCGCAGCCCGCGTGACGGTGACGGCGGCCTCCTTCGGTCCCGCGCCGGACACGTACACCGTGCGCGCGGTGGAGGATTCCAGCCTGAGCTGCACGATCGCGGCTCCTGCCTCTGCCTGCTCCGTGACAGGGCTTGCCATTGGCACGCCCTACACGTTCACGGTCACCGCCGCGACCACAACGCCCGCAGTGCAATCCGCCGCCTCGGCGGCCTCGAACGCCGTCACGCCCACCGCGCCCGAGTCGCACACCACGGCATCCAGCTCCGCGGCGACATCGGCTGACGCCGGCGTCGTCACCGCAGCGCCGACGCGGCCGAAGGCGATGCGGCTCTCCTCGATGCGCACCTCGGACGTCGCCGTCATCACGTCGTTCATGGCGGGCGCCTCCGGCACGGTCGCGCAAGAGGGCATCACCACGGCAGCGCGGCGGAGGCCCCGGGCCGGCGGCTTCAAGGCCTGCTCGGCGACGAAGCACGTCGAGGAGCCCGGGATGGTGACCGTCCGGTGCACCCTGACGCCCGCCGCGAAGCGCGCGCTTCTTGATCACGACCTGCGCATCACCGTCACCACCACCTTCACGCCGACGGTCGGCGCACCGCTGGCTTCCACGAGAGCCGTCACGCTCGACCGAATCGTGGCGTCGGCCCCTTCCGTGGCGACGGGCATCAAGCCCAGCGCCGTTACCGGCTGAGCGCAGGAGCTAGG
>JBPCSK010000079.1:0-1866 GCA_051007275.1 Gaiellales bacterium
GAGGTACTCGTCGATGCCGACCGAGCCGCCCTCGCGGCCGTAGCCCGACTGCTTGACGCCGCCGAACGGCGCGTTGGCGGCCGAGATGATGCCGGCGTTGGCGCCGACGATGCCGTACTCCAGACGCTCGGCAACGCGCATCAGGCGCGCGTAGTCCTTCGTGTGGAAGTAGGAGGCGAGACCGTAGATCGAGTCGTTGGCGAGCTCGATGACCTCATCCTCCGTGTCGAACACCGTCAGGCCGGCGACCGGACCGAACGTCTCCTCGTAGAAGATGTCCATCTCCTTGGTGACGCCGTCGATGATCGTCGGCGCGTAGAACGCGCCGTTCGCGAACTCGCCGTCGGTCAGGCGCTGCCCCCCGGTGACGAGCGTCGCACCCTTGGCGACTGCGTCCTGCACGTGCTCATCGGCCTTGTCGACCGCGCGGCTGTCGATCAGCGGGCCGATCACGGTGCCCTCGGCGAGGCCGTGACCGACCTTCATCGCCTCGACCTTGGCCTTCAGCTTGGCGAGGAACGCGTCGTAGACGCCGCGCTGCACGAACGCGCGGTTGGCGCAGACGCACGTCTGTCCGGCGTTGCGATACTTCGACGCGATCAGCCCCTCGACGGCCTCGTCGAGATCAGCGTCGTCGAAGATGATGTACGGCGCGTGGCCGCCGAGCTCGAGGCTGAGGCGCTTGACCTGCTCGGCGGAGGCGCGGATCAGGTCCTTGCCGATCTCGGTCGAGCCGGTGAACGAGATCTTCCTGACACGGTCGTCGGTGAAGATCGTGTTCGCCACCATGCCGGCGTCGCGCGACGTGACGAGGTTGACCACGCCGGCGGGAGCACCGGCATCCTCGATGCAGCGCAGGACGAGCGCGGCGGTCAGCGGCGTGGCGCTGGCGGGCTTGACGACGCTGGTGCAGCCGGCGGCCATGGCGGGACCGAGCTTGCGGGTCATCATCGCGGCGGGGAAGTTCCACGGCGTGATCGCGGCGACGACGCCCACGGGCTGGCGCAGCACGAGCACGCGGTTGTTCGTGTTCATCGGCGGGGCGATCTCGCCGTAGACGCGCTCGGCCTCGCCGGCGAACCACTCGAAGAAGCTGGCGGCGTACTCGACCTCGCCCTTCGCCTCGGCGAGGGCCTTGCCCTGCTCCGACGTCATCGTGGTGGCGATCTCGTCGGCGCGTTCGCGCATCAGATCGGCGGCCTTGCGCAGGATGCGGGCGCGCTGCAGCGCGGGCGTCGCGCGCCAGCCGGGCAGCGCCGCGGCGGCGGCGTCGATGGCGGCCTTGACGTCGGCCTCGGTGCCGTTCGGCATGGAGCCGACCTTGTTGCCGGTCGCGGGGTCGGTGACGTCGAAGCGGGCTCCGCCCGTCGCGTCTGTCCAAGAGCCTCCGATGAGGAGCTGCTCGTCGAGGTTGATCGTGGTCGCCATGGCTGGTCAGGCCTCCTTGTCTGCGGGCATCCTACGGGCTTTCAGGCGGGTGGTCGCCGTACGCATCCAGACGCCGACGCGCCGATGCTCCACGGCTCCCGCGGCCAGCATGCCGACGGCGGGCGGCACGGTCGCGGGCAGCAGATCGAGCGTGCCGAACAGGAGCCCGAGCAGGAGGCCGGCGACGGCCGTCGCGATCGTCGCCACGACCCTGGGGCGCGCGCGCGCGGCGACGAACGCGCCGGACAGCGCCGCGATCATCGCCGCGTCGACGATGTTCGCCTTCGGCCGCGCGAGCCGCAGGCGCAGCAGCGCGCCGTCGTGCTCGAGCCAGTCCCGGAGCGGCGACGTGTCAGCCATGGCTTGCCTCGCCGCTCACCTGGCGCCCTTGGCCTTGGGCTGGATCGAGTCGTGCAGCGGGCCGACCCAGCTCTCACC
>JBPCSK010000080.1:0-1586 GCA_051007275.1 Gaiellales bacterium
TTCGCGACGTGGGTGCGAGCCGCGTGGCGATCATGATCGGCACGGCGCCGCTGCTCGCGACGATCATCGCCGTCGTGTTTCGCGGCGAGCCGCTCAAGGCCGGCCTGCTCGCCGGCACGGTGCTGATCGTGATCGGCGGTGCGTCGATCGCCTACGAGCGAAACCTGCCCGCCGGATTTCGTGCGCGCGGCATGCTGCTGGCGTTCTCGTGCGCCCTGCTGTTCGCCTGCCGCGACAACGCCATGCGCGCCGTTGGCATCCAGACCACGATGGACCCGCGGGCCGCGACGGCGTGGGCGCTGATCGGGGCGTTCGTCGCCGTCGCGGGCTTCGCGCTCGTGACGCGGCGTGGCGAGCTGCCGACGCAGCTGCGCACGGTCTTCATCTCGTTCCTGCCGGCTGGCATCGTCTTCGGCATCGCCTACACCACGCTGACCATCGCGCTGCACGTCGGCAAGGTCACGGTCTTCGCGCCCCTCAATGCCATGCAGTCGATGTGGACCGTCCTGATCGCCTGGCTGATCCTCGGTCGCTCCGACGGCATCGGGTTTCGCGTCGTCGTCGCGATGGCGCTCGTGGTCTCCGGTGGCATCTTGATCGGGATCTTCCGATGACGATCATCGACGCCACCGAGCTGCCCGGCCGCAAGGCCTACCGCCTGCTGGTCGATTGCGTCGTGCCGCGCCCCATCGCCTGGGTCTCGACGATGGACGGAGAGGGGCGGGTGAACCTCGCGCCGTTCTCGTTCTTCCAGGCCGTCGGCGCCGAACCGCCGAGCGTCATGCTCGCGATCGGCCGCCATCGCGACGGCGCGTACAAGGACACGGGCGTCAACCTGCAGGCCACCGGCGAGTGCGTGATCAACGTCGTCACCGACGAGCTCGCGGAGGCGATGAACGTCACGGCCGGCGAGCACCCCTTCGGTGTCGACGAGCTGCGGCTCGCGGGGCTGTCCATCGCCCCGTGCCGGCATGTGGCGCCGCCGCGCGTGGCCGAGTCGCCGGTCGCGCTCGAGTGCCGCCTCGCCCAGGAGGTGCCGATCGGGCATGACGGCGAGAATCGCTACCTCGTGATGATCCTCGAGATCGTCGCCTTCCACGTGCGCGACGATCTCTACGACGACGGCCGCATCGACCCGCGCAAGCTGCACCCGCTCGGGCGCCTCGGAGGAAACGCCTACAGCCATCCCGGCGAGGTGTTCGAGATGGAACGCCCGCCGGCGACGCGCCCGCACTGAGCGCACGAGGCGCCGTCGCGGTCACTGCGGCACGTCGAACGCGAGGAGCGGGATCGCGTCGATCGTCCTGATCGGCAGCGCGAAGCGCGCTGCGGCATCGGCGGCCAGATGCTGCTCATACCATTCGCGCCGTCGTGAGGCGTGCGTCACGAGGAGGATCTCCCCCGGATCGAACTGGGCGATCTCATCCGCCATCGCCTGCACGGGATCAGCATCACCGAGGCTGCCCGAGGCGTGCAGCCCATGGTGCTCGAAGGCGCCCAGCGCGACGGCGAGCCGGCGCTCGGCCGCCGGCCGGGTGGCGCGCTCGTCGCCGAAGATCCAGCGGCTGAGTCGGTCGCCCACGAGC
>JBPCSK010000081.1:0-2467 GCA_051007275.1 Gaiellales bacterium
TAGTAACCGTGGCTCAAGTCGGAATCAGGGAGCTGCTGGAGGCCGGTGTGCACTTCGGTCACCAGACGCGCCGCTGGAACCCCAAGATGCGCCGCTTCATCTTCGGCGAGCGCGGCGGCATCTACGTCATCGATCTGCAGAAGACGGTCGTCCTCGCGAATGAGGCGCACGAGATGGTGCGCGACATCGCCGCGAGCGGCGGGACCGTCCTCTTCGTCGGCACCAAGAAGCAGGCCCGCGAGGCAATCAAGTCGCAGGCCGAGCGCTCGGGCATGCCGTACGTCAACCACCGCTGGCTCGGTGGTCTGCTCACCAACTTCCGCACGATCACGGATCGCATCAACCGCCTCCATGATCTCCGCCGCCTGCTCGCCGATGGCCAGCTCGACCTGCTCCCGGCCAAGGAGCGCCTCGTGCGCCTGCACGAGCTCGACAAGCTGGAGACGAACCTCTCCGGCGTCGCCAACATGCAGAAGCTTCCGAGCGCGAACTTCGTGATCGACCTCAACGCGGAGCAGCTCGCGGTGCGCGAGGCCAAGCGTCTCCACATTCCGCTGATCGGTCTCGTCGACACGAACTGCGATCCGGACGAGGTCGACCTCGCGATCCCGGGCAACGACGACGCGATCCGCTCGAACGACCTGATCGCCAGCGTGATCGCCAACGGCGTGATCGAGGGCCGCAAGCACCTGCCGTCCGCCGTCGAGGGCCTGACCTCCGACGAGGCCGCTGCCGTCGAGGAGGCCGTCGCTGAGATCCTCGAGGCCGCTGAGGTTGCTGAGGCCGTGGCCGAGGTCGCCGTCGCCGAGGCGATCGTCGCTGAGGCCGTCGCTGAGGCCGCCGTCGCCGATCCGGAGATCCCGGTCGAGGTCGCTGCCGAGGCCGTCGCCGAGGCCATCGTCGCCGAGGCCGTCGCCGAGGAGGCCGTCGCCGAGGCGATCGCCGCTGAGGCTGTCGCCGAGGTCGTCGTCGAGGCGATCGAGGAGGCCGTCGAAGAGGCAGCCGACGAGGCTGCCGACGAGAACCCCACCGCGTAAGCGGATCTGAACCTGATTACCGCGGCGCAAGCCGAGAAGGACCGAGAACCATGAGCGATTACAAGCCGAGTGCCGCCGACGTCAAGGTGCTCCGCGACCAGACGGGCGCGGGCATGATGGAGGTCCGCGACGCCCTCGTCGAGGCAGCGGGCGACATGGACGCCGCCAAGAAGGTGCTGCGCGAGAAGGGCCTCGCCAAGGCCGCCAAGCGCGGTGGCCGCGCGACCAGCGAGGGCAAGGTCGCCTCGTACATCCACGGCGGTGGCGTCAAGGGCGTCCTCGTCGAGGTCGGCTGCGAGACCGACTTCGTGGCGAACACCGACAAGTTCGGCGAGTTCGTCAAGGACATGTGCCTGCAGATCGTCTCGATGGACGGCACGCGCTGGATCTCCGAGGCCGACGTGCCGGAGGAGGCCAAGGAGGCCGAGCTGGAGATCTTCCGCACGCAGGCCGCCGACAAGCCCGCCGACGTGCAGGTCAAGATCAGTGAGGGCAAGCTGCGCAAGTGGTACGAGGAGGTCTGCCTCCTCAACCAGCCGTACTTCCGCGACGAGGATCTCACCGTCGAGCAGCATCGTGCCGCGCTATCGTCCGAGATGGGTGAGAACATCGAGATCAAGCGCTTCTCGAGCTACACCCTCGGCCAGGAGTAGGACCCATGACCAGCACGCCCTTCAGTCGCGTTCTCCTCAAGCTCTCCGGGGAGTCGCTGATGGGCGATGCGGGCTATGGCATGGATCCCTCGCGCATCGCTGAGATCGCCTACGCGATCCAGCAGGTGCGCGAGGAGGGCGTCGAGGTGGCGATCGTCGTCGGCGGCGGCAACATCTTCCGTGGCATGGCCGAGTCGGCGAAGGGCATGGATCGCGCGTCGGCCGACTACGCCGGCATGCTCGCGACGGTGCTCAACGCGATCGCGGTGCAGGATGCGTGCGAGCGCATCGGCGTGTACACGCGCATCCTCAGCGCCCTCGACATCCAGGAGGTCGCGGAGCCGTACATCCGGCGCCGCGCGATCCGGCACCTCGAGAAGGGCCGCGTGATCATCTTCGCCGGCGGCACGGGCAACCCGTACTTCACGACGGACACCGCCTCGGCGCTGCGCGCGTGCGAGATCGGTGCTCAGACGATCCTGATGGGCAAGAACGGGGTGGAGGGCGTCCTCGACGACGATCCGCGCGTCAACCCCGATGCCAAGCTGATTCCCGAGCTCACGCATCTCGAGGCGATCGAGCGCGGGCTCAAGGTGATGGACACGACGGCGCTGTCGCTCTGCATGGAGAACGACATGCCGATCCGCGTGTTCAACGTCAACGACGCCGAGAACATCGTCCGCGTGGTGCGCGGCGAGAGCATCGGCACCCTCGTCGCGAGCGGCGCGCGTGTCGCCCCGGTCGCGCCGAAGGAGCCCCGCGGAGCGTAGGCACGGT
>JBPCSK010000082.1:0-3658 GCA_051007275.1 Gaiellales bacterium
TCAGCCACTTGCCGGCACGCGGGTAGGCGATCCACGCCGCCGTGGCGATCGCGAATGCCGCCGTGGAGTGATCCGAGGGGAACGACGAATCGGTCGAGGCGTGCCCGACGGGCACGATGTCGCCGTGCGCCTCGAATGGACGAGGACGATCGATCAGCCGAATCACGATCTGGTTGATTCCGAGGCCCAGCAGCGCCGCGAAGTACGCACCGGTCGTGGCGCGCTTGCCGCGGTCGACTCCGGCGCCGGAGATCAGCCACGGGACGGCCGCGGCAATGAACACGATCGGCACGATCCACGCCGTCAGCAGCTCGGTCAGGCTCACGAGGAACGCGTGCTGGTGGACGAACTGGTTGATGGCGTGCTCGATCGAGTAGTCCACGGGTGCCTTCCGACGATTGCCTCAACGTAGCACCCCGTCGCGTATGGCCACTGACGCGTTGATGAGCCCGCCGGCCTCGTCGCAGTGCCGATGGCGGGGTAGCCTCCAGAAACACTGCACGGATGCCGGGCGCACGTAAACTGTGCGAATGATCGTTTGCCGAAATCGTTCTGCAGCCGCCTTGCGGCGTCTCATCGTCACCGCAACCATCGTTGCGATAGCCATCGCCGTGACACCGCTGGCGAACGCACAAGCCACCCGCACATGGATCTCGGGCGTCGGTGACGACGTGAACCCGTGCTCCCGCACGGCGCCGTGCAAGACACTCGCCGGCGCGATTTCCAAGACCGCCACCGGCGGCGAGATCGATGCGATCGACCCCGCCTACTACGGCGCCGTGACGATCACGAAGGCGATCACGATCGATCTCACGCCGAACTGGGGCGGATCGCTCGCGTCTACCAGCGGCGTCACGATTTCCACGAATAACACGTACGACGACGTGGCGCTGCGCGGCTTCAACATCACCGGTGGCGGCGGCGGGACCCCAAGCTGCCCCTTCAACGGGACGAATGGCGTCGTGATCAATCGTGCCGGCACTGTGCACATCGAAAACTCGCGCATCGGATCCCTCACCGGCGCCGGCGTGAAGATCGCACCGTCGGCCGGGCCGACGCAGGTCGTCGTGGAGAACACCGACATCCGCGACGTCTGCGGCCAGGGAATCGACGCCGAGCCGACCGGCGGACAGACGGTCTCGCTCCTCGTACGCGGCACGACGATCACCAACACGGGCACGGGCATCCTCGCGGGTTCCGGCACCACCGCGTGGCTGACAGGATCGACGATCTTCGGCAACACGACCGGTCTCACCACGACCGGGACGGGCGTGATCAACCTCTATACGAGCAGTCAGACAACCGGCAACGGCACGGACGGCACACCGACAACGACGATCGGCAATGGCCCGACGGGGGCCACGGGCGCGACGGGCGCGGCCGGAGCAAACGCCACGACAGCGCTCGTGTTCACTCCAGCGGGCGAGCGCTTCAACCGCCGTGCCGGCCGCAGCGTCACGATCGGCTACCTGTCGACCGCAATCGCGGACGCCACGCTCGTCGTCAAGCGCGCCGGCAAGCGCGTGGCCAGCACGTCGACGACGGCGCACGCTGGACGCAACACGATCACGTGGGACGGCAAGATCGGCACGCGCGCCGCGAGGCCGGGTACGTACGTGCTCGAGCTGAGCGGTACGGGCACGAGTGGCCATGCAACGCACGCGACCATCACCGTTTCGCTGGCGGCGGGCTCGTGATGGTGCGCCGACTTCTGATCATCGCCCTCGCCTTGACGACGCTTGCCATCCCCTTTGCGACGACGGCCGCCGCGGCGACCGATACGTGGATATCCGGCGTCGGTGACGACGCGAACGCAGCGGATCCAACCAACCCCACGGACCCTCAAGAGGCCTACAACTGCGGGCGCGTCGCGCCGTGCAAGACGTTCGCCGGCGCGCTCGCCACAACCGATCCCGGCGGAACAATCCACGTGCTCGATCCCGGTGGCTTCGGCGCTGTCACGATCACGAAGGCCATCACCATCGACGGCGGCGGGTTCCAAGCGAGCGCCCTGTCGTCGGGTACCAACGGCATCGTCATCGCAGCCGGCGTCAATGATGACGTGACCCTTCGAAACATCGTGGTTTCGGGTGCCGGGACAACCACGTCCGGCTGCACCAATACAAGTGGTGTGCGCGGAATCGTGGTCTCCAGCGCCCGCTCCGTGCACCTCGATCACGTGCGGATCCAGCAGTACGTGCAGGGCGGTCTGCGTGTCTCCAACTCCGCGGGCGCCGTTTCGATCGATGCGGACGCACTGGATGTACGCAACATCTGCGGCCCCGCCATCGACGTTGCGCCGTCTGGCACCGGCACCGCTTCGGTGCTGATCCGCGACACGACGATCTCGCACGCGACGACGGGCGTAGCGGCCGCAAGCGCTGCGACCGTGCGTCTGCTCAACACGACGGTATTCGGCAATACCCGTGGCGTCAGCGCTACCGGCACGGGCACCATCTACGCCGACGCGCTCACGCAGATCGTCGGTAACACCACCGACGGTACGCCGACGACCGTCGGCCCGCCTGAGGCCGGTTTGACCGGCATCGCCGGCACGTCGGGCGCCAACGCATCCGCTCCGGCGAAGCTGATCGTGCGCGCCCGCGCCGTGCATCTGCGGTCACGCACCGGTCGAGTGGTGCGCGTGGCCTTCCTCTCGACGAACGCCTCATCGGCCGAATTGACGATCACGCGCGGCGGCCTTCCCATCGTCCGGCTGCGTCTGCGTGCGACTGCCGGGCAGAATGCCTTCACCTGGAATGGCCGTAGAGCCGGCGCCGGCTCGTACGGCTTCCACCTGACGGCCGTCGACAGCTACGGTCAGGCCGACGCCATGACCGGAACGCTCGAACTCTCTCGCTAGACGCATGCCGCGCTTGTACAGCGTCCGCAACCTCTAATAGGGTCACGGGCATGAGCGACCTCGCTGAACTACGCGTCACGATCGAGACGATCGTCGGCGCCGAGCATGTGACCACGTCCGAGAGCGAGCTCGAGCGCCACGGCCATGACGAGTCGTGGCACGAGACGGCGCGCCCGGACCTCGTGGTGTTTCCCGGCTCGACCGATGAGGTCGCCGCCATCGTGCGCGCCTGCCACGCGCGACGCGTGCCGATGATCCCGTTCGGCGCGGGCTCGTCGCTGGAGGGCAACGTGGCGGCACTGACCGGCGGGGTGTCGATCGACCTGACCCGCATGAACCGGATTCTCTCCGTGCGCCCCGAGGATCTCGACGCGACGATCGAGGCGGGCGTCACGCGCCGGCAGCTCGAGGAGCGTCTGCGCGAGGACGGCGTGTTCTTCTCCGTCGACCCCGGCGCCGACGCCACGCTCGGCGGCATGGCCGCGACCGGCGCCAGCGGCACGACCGCGGTGCGCTACGGGACCATGCGCGAGAACGTGCTGTCGCTGACGATCGTGACGGCCGACGGCGAGATCATGCGGACGCGCTCGCGAGCCCGCAAGTCGTCGGCGGGGTACGACCTGACGCACCTGCTGATCGGCTCGGAGGGCACGCTCGGCGTGATCTGCGAGCTGACCGTCAAGCTGCATCCGCTGCCCGAAGCGACGGCATCGGCGATCGTCAACTTCCCCACCGTCCGCGACGCCGTCGAGGCCGCCACGGAGACGATCCAGATGGGTCAGCCTGTCGCGCGCG
>JBPCSK010000083.1:0-2215 GCA_051007275.1 Gaiellales bacterium
GCCGATCGCGCGAATGGCGGTCATGGGGCGTCTCCTTCGGCGAGCGAGAGGGGCGGCAGGCTGGCCTGCCCGGTGTCGGTGAAGAGCACCTGGTGGAAGAAGCGCGACAGCGTGACGCCGCGCGTGTACTCGCCGAGGCGTGGCGCGAGGGCCTCGCCGGCCGCAAGCTGCACCATGCGGAACGGGAAGTCGCCGCCGGCCGCCAGCGGCAGCGGGAAGGCGCCGCCGATGCGCGGGTTCACGTCGGTCACCTCATGGCGATCGGGTGCCTCGCGGAAGCACTGCACGGTGCCGGGACCGCGCAGGCCGAGCGCCTCGGCCACGGTGCGGCCGACCTCGACGAGCGCGGGGTCCTCGAGCGTGGTGCCCTTGATCTGCTCGCCGCCCTTCGACTGGATCATCGCGCGTGGGATCGCGTCGAGGCACCGGCCGTCGAGGTCGCACAGCACGTCGATCGAGAACTCGGTGCCGCTGCAGCACTCCTGGACCATCGAGGGGAGCGGCGTGTAGTCGAGGAAGAAGTCGAGCTCGCGCCGGTCGGCGCAGCGGAAGATGCCCTCCGAGCCGCGGCCCTCGCGCATCTTGACGAGCACGGGGAAGCGCAGGTCGTCGGGCAGCGCGTCGGGGTGGAACGTCCGCGGCGTGCCGAGGCCCTGCGCGGCGAGGAAGTCGGCCATCACGAGCTTGTCGACGCAGCGGCGCGTCGCCTCGCCGTCGGGCAGGAACGCCTGGCACCCGAGCTCGGCGAGCTGCGGCACGAGGTCGGCGAGCAGGACGAGGTCCCACTCCGAGCACGGCAGCACCATCTCGCAACCGTGCTCGCGCACGGTCTGGAGCACGTGCTCGGCGTAGCCCGGAGCGCTGGCGAGCGGCGCCTTCACCTGGACGTCGCAGAAGGGCAGCGCGGGGGCGATGTCGGACGAGTCGGTGCCGATCACGGTGCCGCCGCCGTGCCGCGCGACCGCGTCACGGAAGGCGGAGACCACGTCGACGCGCAGGCCGACGCACGTCAGCAGCACGTTCATGTGCCGCCTCCATCCGTCGGCTGCCAGCCGCCGGCCTCGCCCTTGTAGGTGCCGCTGCGCGAGAAGATCGTGCTCACGGTGCGGAGCATGATGGATAGGTCCAGCCGAAGCGACTGGTGGTCGACGTACCAGACGTCGAGCTCGATGCGCTCGGACCACGGCAGGCTGGCTCGGCCATGGATCTGCGCCCATCCGGTGACGCCCGGCTTGACGTCCAGACGGCGTGCCTGATGCGGCGTGTACTGGTCGACCTGGTAGCGCAGGGTGGGTCGGGGACCGACCAGGCTCATCTCGCCGATCAGGATGTTCCAGAACTGCGGCAGCTCGTCGATCGACGTCTTGCGCAGCAGATCGCCGATCTTGAGGATCCGCGAGTCGCCGGCGTCGACGGCGAAGCCCGCGCCCTGCGCCTCCGCGTTGACGACCATCGTGCGCAGCTTGAGCACCTCGAAGCTCTCGCCGTGCAGGCCCACGCGCTCCTGGCGGAAGAAGACGGGACCGCCGTCCTCGCGCTTGATCAGCGCGGCGGCAACGCCGATCACAGGCGCCGACAGGGCCAGCCCGACCGCGGCGCCGGTCACGTCGAGCGCGCGCTTCGCCACGCGCTCCCAGCCCCTCACCGCGTGCCCTCCGGGCGCTCCCAGACCGGCTCGATGCCCTTGAAGAGCGCCTCGTAGAAGGCGATCAGCGTGGCCAGCGTGACGAGCACGTAGTACTGCGCGAGCGCGAACGGCGTGAAGCGCGCGGCGGTCTTGGCGGAGACGAGCGCCATGGCGATCACGACCAGCTGCGCGAGCAGGATCAGCCACCAGATACCGCCGGTCGTGAACGCCAGCAGCACGCTGAGCAGCAGGAGCACGACGTGGAGCAGACCGCTCGCGTAGCGCAGGAGACGGTGCGAGATCATCTCGAGCCAGTAGACCGGACCCATGCGCAGCAGCGAGAACATGCGGCCGTAGAACACGAGCAGCCAGCAGTGGCCGAACATGCGGACCTTGCGGCGGAACTCGTCGCCGAGGTTCGTGGTCGGCTTCTCCGAGGCGACGGCGTCGGGCGCGTAGGTGGCGATCCAGCCGTGCTTGACCATCAGGTACGGGAACGAGAGGTCGTGGCCGAAGCGCGGATCGACGAACGCGTACGTGTCGCGCCGCACGGCGTAGATCGAGCCGTTGCCGCCCGTCACGGAGTGC
>JBPCSK010000084.1:0-4394 GCA_051007275.1 Gaiellales bacterium
CCCGAGACCTGGTAGGCGAGGACGGGCAGGTCGGTCTGCTCCGACAGGTCGGCGATCACGTCGAGGGCGGTGAGGGCGGGCTTGACCATCAGCATGTCTGCGCCCTCCTCTTCGTCGATCAGCCCCTCCCGGACGGCCTCGCGTCGATTCGCCGGATCCAGCTGGTGCGAGCGGCGGTCGCCCTGGGTCGGCGTCGAGTGCGCGGCATCGCGGAACGGGCCGTAGAACGACGATGCGAACTTGGACGAGTAGGCGAGGATGCCGACGGTTTCCGCGAAGCCCGACTCATCGAGCGCGTCGCGGATCACGCCGACGCGGCCATCGAACATGTCGGACGGCGCCACGAGGTCGGCACCGGCCTGCGCGTGCGCGACGGCTGCGCGCGCCAGGTTGGGCAGCGAGGCGTCGTTGAGGATCTCGCCGTTCGGCCCGACCAGACCGCAGTGGCCGTGGTCGGTGTACTGGCAGAGGCAGACGTCGGTGATGATCACCAGGTCCGGCGCGGCCGCGCGGATCGCTCGCACGGCGGTGGGCACGGGCCCCTCGGGATCCCAGGCGGAGGTGCCGACGGCATCCTTCTCCTCGGGCAGGCCGAAGAGCAGCACGCCGGCCACGCCGACGGCAGCGGCCTGCGCGGCCAGCTCGGCGGCGAGATCGGGCGAGAGGCGGTCAACGCCGGGCAGCGCGCCGATCGGCTCGCGGCGCCCGGCACCCGGCAGCACGAAGATCGGCAGGATCAGCTGCGACGGCACGAGCGACGTCTCACGCACGAGCGCGCGGAGCATGGGCGTGCGGCGGATGCGGCGTGGTCGGCTGTCGGGGAACACGGCGACAGGGTACGGGAGGACACCACATCCGCGCGGATGTGATGTCCGCCCTACCCGACCTGCAGCGTCATCTCGGGCGTCGTCGCGCCCGGGTCGCCCGAGATCGTCGTGATCGGGGCGGTGTCGGTGACCGGCGGCACGGTGGCCGTCGTGTCGGTGAACACCTCGAACGTGTCGGTCGCGCCGGTGCCGACGACACCCGTGTCGACCACACCGGTATCGGTCACGACACCGGGCAGCGGCAGGCTGTCTCCCGTCACCGTCAGCGTCAGCGAGCTGGGATCGGGGAGCGTGAACGTCGGCACGCCCGTGCCGGTCGTCGCCGAATCGTCCTTGCCGCCGATGGAGCCGCCGTTGATCGCGGCAACGGCGAGCACGACGGCGACCAGCGCGATGCCGCCGACGATCGCGGCGAGGCCGGCATCGGAGATGCCGCGGCGCGGGGTGGTCGGCAGCGGCGGCTGCGGCAGCGGCGCCGGTGCGAGATCCAGCGGCAGGTCCGTGCCGGCCATCGCGCGCAGGCGATCGGCCGTGGCGGCCGCCGGCGGCGGTGGGCGCCGCGCGTCGTCGGACAGGAGCGCGAGGATCAGGCCGTTCAGCGCCGGCGAGATGTCGGGCGCGAAGGTCATCGGCGAGGCCGGCGGCTGGGCGGGCTCCCGACCGGCGACCAGCAGGTACAGGATCGCGCCGAGCGCGCGCATGTCGTCCGAGGCGACCGGTGCGGGCACGCCGTCGGCGGTCGCCCTGGCAGCGGCCAGTCCACCGCCCATCACGACCGGACGGCCGGAGGCGTCGAGCACGACGGCATCGGGCACGAGCCCGCCGTGCGTCTGGCCCACCGCGTGCAGCGCGGCCAGCGCGTCGGCGATATCGGCGGCGACGAGCAGCGCGCTCGCCTGCGGCATCATGACCGCGCCGCTCAGCAGCGGACCATCGGCCTGAGCCTCGACGTGCGCGACCTTGCCGTCGGCGAGCAGTGCGACGTCAAGCACGGGCGCGAGGCTCGACTGGCGAACGGCCTGAATCGCGCGCAGGTGACGGTCGACGGCATCGACGCGATCGCCGGCCTTGAGCTTGGCGACGGCGACGCGATGGTCGGCGACCTGATCGACGGCAAGCTCGCGCTTGACCCCGCCAATGGCGGGCAAGGGGGCAACGGGGCGGTAGCGGCCGGCGATGGGTTCGGACATGTCAGTCGGCGAGGACGGCACCGGAACGGGCCGAACGTCCTTCGCTGTATACCATGCCGATCGAGGCGCCATGCGCGTTCTTCACCGGACCATGACCACCGAGCTCCCCGCCGACCTCCCGCACCACCGCACGCCAGTCGAGGATGCGCGCGCGATGATCGTCGCCGCGGTGACGCCCCTGCCGATCGAGCAGGTCGCGCTGCACGCACTCGCCGGGCGCGTCGTCGGCGCTCCCGTGACCGCACTGCACGACCTGCCGCGTCACGCCAATTCGGCGATGGACGGCTTCGCGATCGACTCCTCCACGCCGTCGCCGTGGCCGCTGTCCGCGCACATCCTGGCCGGCGATGACCCCGCGCCCCTCGCACCTGGCACCGCCGCGGCGATCGCCACCGGCGGCGTGGTGCCTGACGGCGCCGACGCCGTGATCCCGCTCGAGCGGGTGCACGAGGAGGATGGTGTGATCACCGCCCTGGCACCGGTCGAGCCGGGCGCGCACATCCGCCCCGCCGGTGCCGACGCTCGCGCCGGCGACGTCGTGCTCGAGCGCGGCCAGCGCCTCTCGCCGCTCGCCGCCTCCGCGGTCTCCGGGCTCGGACTCACCGAGGTTCCGTGCGTGCGCCGCCCTCGCGTGGTCGTGCTGACGACGGGCGACGAGCTCGTGCCGCCCGGCGAGCCGCTGCGCCGCGGGCAGATCCACGAGTCGAACTCGGTGCTCGTGGCCTCCACGCTCGCCGCTGCCGGCTGCGAGATCGTGCGCACCGGCGGCGTCCCCGACACCGCCGAGGCCACGCAGCGAGCCTTCGCCGACGCCATCGCCGACGCCGATCTCGTCGTCTCGACCGGCGGCGTGTCGGTCGGCCCCCGCGATCACGTCAAGCCGGCGCTGCGCGCGCTTGGCGTCGATGAGCTCTTCTGGCGCATCGCGACGCAGCCGGGCCAGCCGGTCTGGTGCGGCACGGCCCAGGACGGGACGCTCGTGGCCGGTCTGCCCGGCAATCCGCTGTCGGCGCTCGTCGGCCTGCACCTGCTCCTGATCCCCGCGGTCCGCGCGCTGACCGGCGCCACGCCGGCGCCGCAGACCGTCCGCGCCGAGCTGACCGCGCCGATCGGACGGCTGCCCGCGCGGCTGCGCGCGATCCCCATGCGCCTGGCCGACGGCCGCCTGGAGCAGCTCGGCGCCAGCCTCTCCCACCAGCTGGCGCGGGCCGCCCAGGCCAACGCGCTCGCGCTGATCCCGACCGGCGAGGGCGACCTGCCCGCCGGCACGATCGTCGACGCCGTCACCCTCTGATCAGCCCGCAGGTCGCGGCCTGCGAAGTGGTCGACGGCATCGCGCTACGGTGCGAGCAGTTCACCCCAACGGCAATTCGGAGAAGGCAGGACATGACCGAGTATCGGATCGAGACGGACAGCATGGGCGAGGTCAAGGTCGCCACGGATCGCTACTGGGGCGCGCAGACCGAGCGCTCGATCGACAACTTCCAGATCGGCCGCGACACGTATCAGTGGGATCGCCCGATCATCCGCGCGCTCGGCGTCCTCAAGAAGTCGGCCGCCCGCGCCAACAAGGATCTCGGCCAGCTGCCGCCCGACGTCGCCGACATGGTCATCAATGCCGCCGACGAGGTCATCGCCGGCAAGCTCGACGATCACTTCCCGCTGGTCGTCTGGCAGACGGGCTCGGGCACGCAGTCGAACATGAACGTCAACGAGGTGATCTCGAACCGCGCGATCGAGCTGGCGGGCGGCGAGATGGGCTCGAAGACGCCCGTGCACCCGAACGACCACGTCAACCGCGGCCAGTCGTCGAACGACACCTTCCCGACCGCGATGCACATCGCCGCGGTCGAGGTCCTGGAGAAGGACCTGCTGCCGAACGTCAAGATCCTCCGCGACACCCTCGACGCCAAGGCCAAGGAGTTCGCCGACGTCGTCAAGATCGGCCGCACGCACCTGCAGGACGCCACGCCGATCACGCTCGGCCAGGAGATCTCCGCCTGGGTTGCCCAGATCGACGACGCCGTCGCGCAGGTCCGCCATGCGATCGACGGGCTGCTGGAACTCGCGATCGGCGGCACCGCCGTCGGCACCGGCCTCAACGCGCATCCCGAGTTCGGCGATCTCGCCGCGAAGTACATGGCCGAGGAGACGGGCTTCGGCTTCTACTCCGCCGAGAACAAGTTCAAGGCGCTCGCCTCGCACGACGCGATGGTCAACGCCTCGGCCGCCGAGCGCACGCTGGCCGGCGCCCTGATGAAGATGGCCAACGACATTCGCCGTCTGGCCTCCGGCCCCCGCGCCGGCATCGGCGAGATCGAGATTCCGGAGAATGAGCCGGGCTCGTCGATCATGCCGGGCAAGGTCAACCCGACGC
>JBPCSK010000085.1:0-2301 GCA_051007275.1 Gaiellales bacterium
CGACCGTGATCTCGCGCTGCACGTTGCGCGCACGCGACGGCTGCGGAAGGGCGAGACGCTGTCGTCGATCACCGCCGACGTGGCGCGCCGCTGGGGCTGCGCCTCGCAGCTGCTGCCCGCCACCGACGATCGCCTGCGCACGTGGATCGCCACCGACGACGCCGAGCTGCCGTTTCAGGAGTGGCTAGTGCGTCGCCGCGCGGCCGATGCCGTGGCCGGCGTGCGCTTCGAGGGCATCGAGGTCGCGACGCCTGCGCCGGGGGTGCTCGCCGCGATCGCCGAGGCCGACCGCATCGTGCTCGCGCCGTCGAATCCGTTCGTCTCGCTCGACCCGATCCTCGGCGTGGCTGGCATTCGCGCTGCTGTGGCGGAGCGTCGTGACGACGTGATCGCGGTCTCGCCCGTGATCGGCGGCAAGGCGGTCAAGGGCCCGCTCGTCGAGATGCTCGACTCGATGGGGCACCGACCCGACGCGATCGGGGTGGCCCGCTATCTGCAGTCGCTCGCCGGCACCTACGTGCTCGATCCCGAGGACGCGGCGCTCGCCGCCGATCTCGACGCGCTCGCGATGCGCGCCATCGTCGTGCCCACGCTGCTGAAGGATCCGGTCGTCCGTGCCGGCCTCGCCGCCGCGGTGCTGGCGTGATCCAGGTCATCCCGATCCCCCTGCCAGCGCGCATCCGGCCGGGCGACGACCGCGCCGCGCTGCTGCGCGGCGCCATCGCCGATGCCGGCGAGGCTCTGGCCGACGGCGACGTGCTCGTCGTCGCGCAGAAGCCCGTGTCGAAGGCCGAGGGCCGGATCGTCGATCTCGCCGACGTCGTGCCCTCGCCCGAGGCGCTTGAGCGCGCAGCCGACGGCGGTGATCCGCGCGTCGTCGAGGTGATCCTGCGCGAGTCGGCGGAGGTCGTGCGCAGCCGCGGCGCGTTCATCATCGGCCGCACCGCCCAGGGCCACGTGCTCGGCTCGGCCGGCGTGGATCGCTCCAACCAGGATGCGCCCGATCACGTGACGCTCCTGCCGGTCGATCCCGACGCCTCGGCGCGTGGCCTGCGTGCGGCGCTGCGTGCTGCGACGGGGGCGGACGTCGCGATCGTGATCAGCGACTCGATCGGCCGCCCGTTCCGCCGCGGCACCGTCGGCGTTGCGATCGGCGCGGCGGGCTTCGCCACCGTCGTGGAGCACGCCGGGCGTCCCGACGACGTCGGCCGCGAGTTCCACTCGACGCAGGTGCACATGGCCGACCAGCTGGCGAGCACCGCCGAGCTCGCTCTCGGCCCGAGCGGCGGCGTGCCCGCCGTGCTGATCCGCGGGGTTGCGCTCGAATCCGGCGAGGAGGGCGCGGCCGGTGGCATCATCGACCGGGACAAGGACCTGTTCGCATGACCCGACCCATCCGCATCGGCTACGAGGCGAGCCCCCAGGACGGCACGTTCGAGCGCATGCGCGCGTCGTGGATCGAGGCCGAGGCGCTCGGCGCCGACGCGGTCTACAACGACGATCACTTCTTCCCGGTCGAGAGCGATCTTGACGGCCTGCACTTCGAGTGCTGGACCTCGCTCGCGGCGCTCGCCGAGGCGACGAGCCGCGTTGAGATCGGCGCGATGGTCACGTGCGTCTCGTACCGCAACCCGAACCTGCTCGCCGACATGGCGCGCACGGTCGACCACATCTCCGGCGGGCGCCTCGTGCTCGGGCTCGGCTCCGGCTGGTTCGAGCCCGATTACACCGCGTTCGGCTACGAGTTCGGCACCGCGATCACGCGTCTGCATGCCTTCCGCGACGCGCTGCCGGTGATCCGCCACCGCGTCGAGATCGGCAATCCGCCGCCCGTGCGTGGCCGCATCCCGATCATGATCGGCGGGGGTGGCGAGAAGGTGATGCTGCGCCTCGTCGCCGAGCACGCCGACATCTGGCACGGCTTCGGCACGCCCGACGAGATCCGCCACAAGTGCGGCGTCCTCGACGCGCACTGTGCCGCGCTCGGCCGCGACCCGGCCGAGATCGAGCGCAGCATCATGTTCGAGGCGCACGAGCTGGCGACCGCCGATGACGCGCTGTTCGACGCCTACGTCGAGGCTGGCGCCACCTACTTCTTCTACTCGGGCGCCGGCCCTGCCTACGACCTCGCGGGCCTCCGCCAGCTGCTCGACTGGCGCGCCCGCCGTATCGACCGCAGCCGCTGATCCAGCGTCGATCAAGTTCGGAATGGGGTCAGACCCCAAACCGAACTTCGCCGATCAGGTTCGGAATGGGGTCAGACCCCAAACCGAACCTGCACCACCGCGGATCACGTCACCG
>JBPCSK010000086.1:0-1800 GCA_051007275.1 Gaiellales bacterium
AGCGAGATTCCGCGGAGGTGGCGCATGGGCACAGGGTACGCCGTGGGGAGCAGGCAGGTCGAACGGCGGCATCGCGTGCGATGATCGCGCCGATGGCGTCCGAGTCCGCAGCGCAGCCGGCATGTCCGATCACGTCGCGGTCGGTGCGCTACGGCGTGGCGGTCCTGCTGCTCGTGTTCTACATCCACGGCTTCCTGCGTGGGGGCGAGTGGTACGGATGGGCGCTCTTCGGCGTCCTGCTGATCCCGGCGGCGATCGGGCTGATGGCCACGACGCGTGCCGTGCCGCGCGCTGCGCGACCGCGGGTCGAGGACGTGGCGCTGGCGCTCGCGGCCACCTGCCTCGTCGCAGCGGGCGTGCGCTTCGCCGACATGCCCCCGGTGCTGGCGGCGTCGCTGATGGGGGTGGTCGCCGCCTGCGTGTCGATGCTGCACAGCCGCGTCGCCGCAGCCGCCGTGCCGCTCTACTGCGGCGCGTTCGCCGGGATGACGTCCGAGCTCGTGCTGGCGGGCTGGCCGGCGGTGGCCGTGTCGGGGCTCCTCGCCGGCCTGCTCGTGTCGCTCCTGCGCGCCAGCTGGGATGGCGTCGGCGGCAAGCTCGGCCTGCTCGCGTTCGGCGGGGTGTATCTCACGGCGTGGGCCACGCGGGCGCTCGGCACGTATGGCGGCGGCGCGCCGGTGCTGGAGCTCGATCGCGCGGATCGCGTCGCGCTCGTGGTGGTCGCGCCGGTCGCCGCGTTCGTCACGCTGGCGCTGCGACGGCGCGGCGTGGCACCGGTGCTGGCGTCGGCGGCGCCATCCGCGGTGTTCACGCTCGTCCTGTTCGTGCTCGACGACCACGGGCTCGTCGGCGATCTCCTGCCGCTGTCGTTCACGCCGCTCTGCGTCGCGTGGTTCGGCGGCAGCTTCATCGGGATGACCGCGCCGGGACGCGTCGGCGATCGACTCTGGCCGCTCCTGGTCGCGGCCGCGCTGTTCGGCGTGCTGCAGGTCACCTTCAAGCCGGCGATCGCGGGCTACGGCGGCGACTTCGGCGCCTCCGCCGTCGTCGCCGTGCTCGTCATGATCGGGCTGATCGAGCTCGTCCGGGTCGTCGGGCTGCGGACAGCCGAGCCGCCGGCACCGGCCAGCTGAGCCGCTACCCGGCGACGAGCTGCACGGCATTGCCAGACGGATCCAGCACCTGCCAGGCCGCGCCCCGCTCAAGCGGCTCGCCGCCCGCCGCCCGCACCTGCTCGAGCAGGCGCTCGCGCTCCGCAGCATCGGGCAGGATCACGGTGACGTGCCCGAGCCGTGCCGTGCCCGGACCGCTCGGACCCTGGCCGCCGCTCAGCCAGGTGTTCGCGCCGATGTGATGGTGGTAGCCGTTGGCGGCAAGGAACACGGCCTGCGGACCGTAGGTCGCCATCAGCTCGAAGCCGAGGACGTCGCGGTACCAGGCGATCGTGCCCGGGATCTCGACGACCTTGAGGTGCACGTGGCCCATCGTCGTGCCCGCGGGCATGCCGGGGTGCGGCGTCGGGTCGGCGGGGTCGACCTCGGCGAGCAGGCTCGGCAGGTCGAGGGCGAGCGTGGTCATCAGCTCCTGCACCTTGCCCTCCCAGATGTCGCGGCTGCGGTCGGCATAGATCTCGATGCCGTGGCCGTCGGGGTCGCTCAGGTAGAGCGCCTCGCTGACGATGTGATCGCTGGCGCCCTCGACGGGAATGCGGTCGTCGATCGCGTGCTGCACCCACGCGGCGAGATCGACGCGGGTGGGGAGGAGCAGCGCGAGGTGGAACAGGCCGGTGGTGCGATCGAC
>JBPCSK010000087.1:0-1893 GCA_051007275.1 Gaiellales bacterium
GGCGAGGCCATGCGGCACGAACTTCGCCTCGCCGGGATAGCCAGGCGGCGACCAGGCGTGCTTGAGGCCCGCGATCGGGTACGAGCAGGCGTGGGGGACGTGGACGCCCGCGTTGCCGAAGCCGATGCCGGCGGCGGTCGCGGCGAGCATCATGCCCTCACGAGCCGCGATGTCGGAGCCGTCCTCGACGGCCCGGCGCAGATGCCGACCGACGAGCGCGATCGCCTCGGCGACCCAGATGTCGGCCATCGGCGCGGAGCCCTGGTAGTTCGGTCGGGCGCCGGCACTGGCGGGCTTGGGGCGCTCGAGGTACGAGATCGACGTGTACGCCTCCGCCGCGTGGAGCAGCGCGTCGATGCCGCACGCAGCGGTGATCGGAGCGGGCAGTCCGAGGGTCAGCTCGGGATCGCACAGCGCCACGTTCGGACGCAGGAACGGATGCGCGATGCCGGTCTTCACCTTGTCGGACGGCAGGTCGAGCACGGCCACGGCCGTCACCTCGGAGCCGGTGCCCGCCGTGGTGGGCACGGCGACGACGGGCATCAGCGGACCGGGAGGAACACGGGCGCCACCGAGCGGCGCGTTGATCCAGTCGCGCAGCGTGCCGCCATGGGTGGCGATCAACGCTGCGACCTTGGCGGAGTCGAGCGCCGAACCGCCGCCGACCCCCAGCACGCCATCTGCACCAGAGGCGACGCATGCCTCGGCGACCTCGCGCATGGAGTCCTCGGTCGGCTCGCCCGTCGGCACCGCATACGTGACGACGTCGAGGCCGTCGGCGCGGACCGCCGCCTCGATCGGCGCGACGATGCCGCTCTGCAGGAGAAACGCGTCGGTGACGAGGAACACGCGCGTCGCGCCCAGCAGCTTGAGATGGTGCCCCGCCTCGAGCGCGGCGCCGGGGCCGAGCGCGATCGACGGGACGTGCAGGACGCTGATTCGCTCGGTGCTCATGTCGTGCCTCGCAGGTCGTCTTCCAGGGAATCCCACTGATCCTTGCCGAGGATCGCGTTGAGCTCGTCGAACGGCATCATCCGCGGCACGGACGCGACGGTCGAGCCATCGGCCATCAGCTGCGCGGCGAGCTCCTTCGTCGACTGCACGGCCGCGAACAGCGTGGAGGTGGGGTAGATCACGAGCCCGAAGCCGAGCTCCTGGAAGCGCTTGGCGCCCAGGTCCGGCGTCTTGCCGTGCTCGGAGACGTTGACCATCAGCACGGCGTTGATGCCACCGGCGGCGATCTTGCGCAGGTCGTCCTCGCTTGTCGGCGCGTCGATGAAAATCACGTCGGCACCGGCATCGGCGTACATGCGCGAGCGCGCGATCGCGTCGTCGAGTCCGGTTACCGCCGTCGCGTCGGAGCGCGCGATGATCACCGTCTCGGGATTGCGACGCGCGGCGAGCGCGGCGCGGAGCTTGATCAACATCTCCTCGGAGGGGATGACATTATTGCCCTCCATGTGCCCGCAGCGCTTCGGGAACACCTGGTCCTCGAACTGGATCGCGGCCGCCCCGGCCGCCTCGAGCTCGTGGACGGTGTGCACGACCTGCGGCACCTCGCCGTAGCCCGTGTCGGCGTCGGCGATGACCGGCACGTCGATCGCGTTCGTCATGCGGCGCAGGTGATCGACCATGTCCGACAGCGTCGTGATGCCGAGATCGGGCAGGGCGAACGCGGCGGCTGAGGCCGCGTAGCCGCCGCGGTAGACGGCCTCGAAGCCCGCCTGCTCGAGCAGGCGGGCCGTGAGGGCGTCGTACGCACCGGGGGCGATGAGGATCTCGCCGCTCTGGAGTCGCGCGCGCAGGGACATGGGTCAGTCCCTCAGCGGCGAGGCGCCGTCGATCCACACGATCACGCGCGTGAACTTCCCGGCCTCGTCGAAATCGAAGAAG
>JBPCSK010000088.1:0-3139 GCA_051007275.1 Gaiellales bacterium
GCTACACGGCCAACCCGGGAACGGGGCAGGGGCGCAAGACGCCGGTGACGTACCGCGTTACCGACGTCACTGGTCAGACGGCCACCAGCAAGCTGACGCCGATCGTGCCGCCGCCGCCCGTGGCCGCCGACGACGCGTCGCGCGGCCCGTGGAGCGTGGCGCAGACGCTGGCGCCGCTTGCCAACGACGACACCCACCTCGTGGCGTCGACGTTGCTGCTGTGCGATGCAGGGCAGACGCCGCCGGACTGCCAGGCCACGCGGGTGGTCGTCCCGGAGGGCGTCTACGAGATCGTCGCCGGCGCGGTGCGCTTCACACCCGACCCGGCCTTCATGAGTGGCGCCCCGACGCCGATTGCCTACCAGTCGCGCGACGAGCTCGGTCAGCTCGCCTCCGCGTACCTCCGGCCCTACGTCGACTCGGCCGACCCGCCGGTCGCCAATCCGGATGCCTCGCAGGGACCGTGGAACCAGCCGCAGGAGATCGCCATTCTCGACAACGACACGACCGGAGCGAACGTGCACATCATGGCGTCAGCGGCGCGCCTCTGCGGTCTCACCGAGCAGGCGCCGGCCTGCACGCTGACCGACGTGCAGGTGCCTGGGCAGGGGACGTATGCGCTCGTGGGCGGCAGCGTGCGCTTCACGCCGGAGCCCGGGTTCGTCGGTCCGGCGACCCCGATCGCCTACCGCGTCGAGGACTCCCTCGGCCGCGTCGCGCACTCGACGATCACCGTCACCGTGCTTCCGGCTCCGCCGACCGTGACCGATGAGACCGTCACCGTGACCCCGGGGCAGGCCGGAACGATGACGCCCACGGTCACCGCGGGCAGTGCCCCGATCAACCCGGCGCTGACGTGCCTCGCCCCGTACGGCGCGGATTCATGCGACCCGACCAGCACGCTCCTGGCCACGGCGGAGGGCGTCTACCAGCTCGACGCTCTCACCGGCACCGTCACCTTCACGCCCGCGGCCGGGTTCACCGGCACGACGCAGAACCCGCCGAGCATGTGCGTGACCGCCACCGACGGGCTCTCCGACTGCGGCCTCCTGACGCCGACGGTGCGCGCGCCGCAGGTGCTGCGCGGCAGCCCACCGCGGCCTCCCGCGCCCGTGCCGCCGATCAATGACACGCCGGGTCCGCTTGCGTCGCCCGACTTCGCCACGACGCAGGTCGACGCGCCGATCACGTTCGCCCTCCTCCTCAACGACGCGGCGGGTCGCGGGCAGGTGCTGCGGCCCGACACCGTCCAGCTCCGTGACCCCGTCTCCGGCGCCTGGGCGACACGTGTCACGGTGCCGGGCGAGGGGACCTACGTCGTGGACGCGAAGTCAGGCGCCATCACGTTCTCGCCGGCCGCCGGCTACGTCGGCACCGCGCAGCGCCTCGCCTACCGCGTGCGCGAGTCGGGGGGTGCGTGGGCGGACTCGACGCTGCAGGTCCGCGTCGTGCCGGTGCCGCCGCCGTACGCCAACCCGGACTACGTGATGGGCCCGCGGGGCACCGCGCTCGTGCTGAATGCCCTGGCGAACGATCTAACGGTTGGCGATGCCGTGTTCGATCCCGCGACGCTGCGGCTGATCGACCCGCGGACCGGCCAACCGACCACGAAGGTCGTCGTGCCCGGACAGGGGACGTATCTCGTCGACGGCCTGACGGGCACCGTCCGCTTCATATCGCTGCGCGACTTCGTCGGCACCGCGACCCCGGTCGGCTACCTGGTCCGGACCGTCGACGGGCGCACGGTGCGCAGCACGCTGCATCCGACAATCTACGGTCCGGCCCCGCGGCTGCGCATCACGACGACCTCGTCGGTACGCCTCCTCGCGCCAGGACAGCGCACGGTCGTGACGCTGCGCGCGTGCAACGTCGGTAGGGCAACCGCGGTCGGCTCGTCGGTGCAGGTTCCGCTGCCCGCCGGGATGGAGCTGCGCACCGCGATGGGCGCCACCGTCCGCGGCGTCCGCGTCGCGTCCTGGGCGACGGGCCGCTTGCGTGCGGGGCAGTGCGTCACGCGCTCCGTCACGCTCGTCGCCCGCATCGTCGGCACGGTCCGCCTGCAGGGCAGCGTGACCGCGGTCAACGCGGCCCGGGCGGACGATCCCGCGCGGGTCCGCGTCGTCGGATCGGAGGCGCTGCCAAGCGACGTCACGGGTTGATGCTCCGTCTCCGCCGTCGCGAGGCGGGTGGCTGGGGCTGCTACAGGTGTTTCCACTTTCCCACCTCGAGTGGCGCGCCGCGATCAGCGACGCTACGACTCCCATCGTGGATGGTCACGGTATCCGGGTGCTGTACGTCGAGGACGACCCGCTGCTTGGCGACATGCTCGCGCGGCAGCTGCGCGGTGCGCCCGGGATCGACGAGGTGCTGGCCTTCCGGAACGCCCGCGAGGTGGCTGAGCACCTCGCATCGCTGCGGGTCGACGTCCTGCTCGTCGACCTGGCGCTCGGCCATGGCGTGCCGAGCGGGATCGACCTCGGCCTCGCGCTGCGCGCGACGCATCCGAACGTGCCGATCGTCGTCCTCTCGCAGCACCGCATCCCGCGCGTCGAGGACGTCGTGCCCCCACGCGAGCGCCACGGCTGGTCGTTCATCCAGAAGGGCAGCTCCATGGGCGTCGAGGAGATCGCCGAGGTCCTGCGCAGCGCGGTGGCCGGCGGCATTCGCGTCGATGCGTCCTGGTCGACGCGGCCGGCTTCCGACATCCTCGCGCAGCTGACACCGCGCCAGCGAGAGGTGATGACACTCGCCGCTGCCGGGTTCGATGCGCGCGCGATTGCCGACCAGCTCCACCTCTCGCACGTGTCGATCCGACGTGAGCTGTCGCTGGCGTACAAGGTCCTGGTCCGGAACCCCGCAGAGGGCATGGACCTCCGCACCGCCGCAGTGCTGGAGTATCTCCGGCTCAGCGCGGACCAGCTCCACGTCTGATGGTCCGCGTGCCGTCGGTGACTGACGTGATGCGCCAGATCGGCGTGATCGTCGGCGGGCCTTGGCCCTTCCACCCATTCGCCGTGCTGCTGATCGTCATCTACAGCATGCTGCTCCGCAGCGCCGTGCGCGTGATGTCGCAGCCGGCAGGTGCGGCGCCGTGGACGATCATGGTCCCACGTGTCGCGTTCGTCGGAGGGGTCACGGC
>JBPCSK010000089.1:0-3541 GCA_051007275.1 Gaiellales bacterium
GCACCGGCCAGTGCACGCCGATCTTCCCGCCGAGCGGCACGCGCTTCACCTGTCGCGTCGACTTCTCTGGCTCGGACTCGTCGACGATCGCCACGGTGCGGGTCCAGCCGGCCTAGGCGCGGATCCGCTGCTGGCGCGGCGCGCGGGTTGCGAGGTGGTCCGTGCATGCTGGAGGCAGCGAGCCGTAGGCGCGTCGGCGGCAGGCGTCCCGGCTAGGCTGGGGTGCATGCCCGAGCTGCCCGAGGTCGAGACCGTCCGCCGCCGGCTGCTCCCGCACGTGGAGGGGCGGCGCATGTGCAGCGTTGAGGTGCGCGACGCGAGGCTGGTTGGGCGCGACGATGCCCGCCGCGTGGAGCAGCGGCTGACGGATCGCACGGTGGTGACGCTCGACCGCCGCGGCAAGTACCTCCTGCTGCGCCTCGACGGCGGCGAGACGCTGATCTCGCACCTGCGAATGACGGGCAACTGGTTCGTGCTGACGGGCGACGAGCCGCCGCACGCGCGAGCCGTGCTGACGCTCGACGACGGCGCCGTGGTGGTCTACGCCGATGCGCGACGCTTCGGGACGTGGGACCTCCTCGCCGATGCGGACGCCGACGCGTACCTCGCGGCGCGCCTCGGACCGGAGCCGATCGCGGACGACTTCGACGGTGCGGTGCTGCAGCGTGCCTTCAAGGGCCGGCAGGCGCCGGTCAAGGCGCTGCTCCTCGACCAGCGCCTCGTGGCGGGCATCGGCAACATCTACGCCGACGAGGCGCTCAACGCCGCCTGCATCCACCCGGAGCGGCCGGCCGGCCGGCTCACGCGCGGGCAGTGCGACCGCCTCGCCGCGACCGTGCGCACGGCGCTCGAGGATGGCATCCGCGCGCAGGGCTCGTCGATCCGAGACTTCCGCTCGCCCGACGGCGGCTACGGATCGATGCAGGAGCGCTTCCGCGTCTACGGGCGCGACGGCGAGCCGTGCGTCGCGTGCGGCACCGAGATCATCAAGACCCGCTGCGCCGGCCGGGGCACGCACGTGTGCCCGGTCTGCCAGCCCAAGCCGCGACGGTCCCGGGGAATGCGGCGCCCCCCGTCCACGTTGGAGCAGGTGTGAAAAAGGTCGAGTTCTATTCCGCTGATTGGTGCCCCTTCTGCATGCGCGCGAAGGCGCTGCTCGACTCCCGCGGGATCGAGTACGAGGAGATCAACGTCGATCGCATCCCCGGCTTCCGCGAGAAGCTCGTGGAGATGACGGGCCGCATGACGATCCCGCAGATCATGGTCGACGGCGAGCCGATCGGCGGCTACGACGACATCGCGGCGCTCGATCGCGCCGGCGAGCTGCTGCCGCTCGTCCAGGACTAGCGCTCGGTGGCGACCGCCTACGCGGCAGACGCCATCGTCCTGCGGAGCTTCCGCACGGGCGAGGCCGACCGCGTGGTGCATCTGCTGACCCCCGCAGGGCGCGTCAACGTGATCGCCAAGGGCGCGCGCAAGACGACGGCCAAGATGGGCGCACGGCTCGAGCCGATGACGCGCATCGAGGCGATGATCCAGCCCGGGAAGGGCGACCTCGCCACGATCACCGGCGCGCACGTGCTGTGGTCTGGCGATGACCTGCGCCGCGATCCCGTCCGCGTGCTGGCCGCGACCGGTGGCATAGAGGCGATCGTGCGGCTGTTCCCCGAGCCCGAGCCCGACCAGCGGCTGTTCGACGGCCTCGCACGCTATCTCGTGGCGATGACCGAGCCGCTCGGGGATGACGCCCGTGCCGGCGCCGACGTCGTCACGCTGGCATTCGTCCTCAAGCTGCTGGCGCTCGCCGGCTGGCGGCCCGAGGTCGCCGCCTGCGTCGGGTGCGGCGGGACGGTGGAGGTGTACGACGCTGCAGCGGGGTGTGCGTTCTGCGCCGCGTGCGGCAGCGGCATCCCGCTCGATCAGGCGTCCGCCACGGCGGCCGCGCGGCTCATCGGCGAGCCGCTGGGCGCGATGCTCGGGCTCGCGCCCGCGCAGCGCAAGGCGATCGCCCGACTCTGCCGGGCCACGGCCGAGGAGCACGGCGGCGTGCGCCTCTCGCTGCTCGGCCAGTCGCCTACGGGATGATCGTCGAGAGCGCGCCCTTCTGGCTGATCAGCCAGAGCTCGCCCGTCTCGTCCTGCCCGATCGCCGCGAGCTTCGGCACCTTGAGGCCCGTGTCGACGAGCTTGGGGTCCCTGCGCAGGATCGAGAAGATCCGGCCGCTGCAGGCGTCGCCGAAGACGTAGCTGCTGCGCAGCTTGCGCACCGTCTTGCCGCGGTAGACGGCTCCGGCGATGGGCGCGCAGCCGTAGGCCTTGCCGTACGTCGTGACGGGGGTGATCAGCGTGCCCGGCGTCGGCTGCGGCTTGTACTTGGACGCGCCGTCGAAGGCGCTCCAGCCGAAGTTCGGCAGCACGGGCGCGGGGTTCGGCACCCAGTCGACCTCCTGGTTGTCGCCCTGGCTGGAGTCGACCAGCCAGAGGCTGCCCGTGCGGGAGTCGAACGAGAAGTGGGGGTTGCGCACGCCCATCGCCCACACGCTCGGCGCGCCCGCCGCGGAGTCGGGGAACGGGTTCGACGACGGGATCGCAAAGGGGCGGGCCGCGTTGACGTCGACGCGCAGGACCTTGCCGAGCAGGGTGAAGGGGTTCTGCGCCCGGTTGCCCGGATCGCCCCCGGCGCCGCCATCGCCCAAGCCGACGTAGAGGAAGCCGTCGGGTCCGAAGGCGAGCTGGCCGCCGTTGTGGTTGGCGTAGGGCTGGCGGATCGACCACAGCGTCGTGGCGGTGCCCTTCAGGAAGTGGTCGTAGCGGCCCTTCGTGAAGCGGACGATCTGGGTGTCGCCCGCCGCGTCGGTGTACGCGACGAAGACGAAGCCGTTGTCCTTGTAGGACGGGCTGTACGCCAGGCCGAGCAGGCCGCGCTCTGCACCGGACTGGCCGACGCGGTCGGTGAGGTCGGCGAGCTTGCGCACCTTGCCCTTCACGATCGACACGATCACGCCGTTGCGCTGCGCGATGACGGGGTTGAGATTCCCCGGCCGGAACGCCACCACGGTGGGGTTCTTGATGCCGGTGGCGGTCGTCGACAGCGAGAGCGCGCCGGCGGCGGGAGCCAGCGTCGCCAGCAGGCCGAGCGCGACGGAGGGGAGCAGCAGACGTGCGATGCGCATCGCCTCAGGGTATCCCCGGTTCCGGCGGGGCATCCGGAGGACGGGAATCGGTAGCCTTCCGATCGTGTCGAGCGATCTGGCAGCCAAGACCTTTCAGGACCTGATCCTGCGCCTGCAGGCATTCTGGGCGGCCGAGGGCTGCGCGATCGTGCAGCCGTACCACACGGAGGTCGGTGCGGGCACGATGAATCCCGCCACGATCCTGCGCTGTCTCGGAACCGAGCCATGGTCCACGGCGTACGTCGAGCCGAGCATCCGTCCGACGGACGGACGCTACGCGGAGAACCCGTACCGGCTGCAGCACTACTACCAGTTCCAGGTCATCCTCAAGCCGTCGCCGGAGAATATCCTCGACCTCTACCTCGACTC
>JBPCSK010000090.1:0-4562 GCA_051007275.1 Gaiellales bacterium
GGTCCGCCCGGCGCGCGCGATCTTCGGACGTAAGGACTACCAGCAGCTGACGCTGATGCGGCAGGTGGCACAGGATCTCGCGCTCGGCATCGAGATCGTCGGTGCGCCGACGATCCGCGAGTCCGACGGGGTGGCGATGAGCTCGCGCAATCGCTACCTCTCGCCGAGCGAGCGCGAGCGGGCGGCCGCGGTGCCTGCGGCGCTGCGAGCCATTGCCGCGGCCTACGCCGACGGCGAGCGGAGCGCATCCGCCCTGCTCGACGTGTCGCTCGACGGCGTCGACGTCGAGTACCTCGAGCTGCGGGCCGCCGATCTCTCGCCGTATGACGCCGACCGCCCCGCGGTCGCGCTGATCGCCGGCCGCGTCGGCACGACGCGCCTGATCGACAACCTCGAACTCGACCCCGGCGCGCCCGCCTCGGCTGGCGACGCCCTCCACGCGAAGGAACCCGCATGAGCACCCGTCCGCGTCGTCCCGCGCCCGCGACTCCCGCCCCTGGCAAGGTCGCGCTGCCCGACCTGGTGGCCCAGAAGTCCACCGGCGTCCCGATCGTGATGATCACGGCCTACGACGCTCCCAGTGGACAGGCCGCGGCCGAGGCCGGCGTGGACGTGATTCTCGTCGGCGATTCGGCTGCGATGACCGTGCTCGGGCACGACTCCACCATGCCGATCACCGTCGACGAGATGATCGTGCTGACCGCGGCGGCCTCCCGGGGGGCCAGCAAGGCGGAGCGCGCACCGCTCGTCGTCGCCGACATGCCCTTCATGAGCTTCCAGCCGTCGGACCGCGACGCGATCCTCGCCGCCGGACGCTTCGTCAAGGAGGCCGGTGCCGACGCCGTCAAGGTCGAGGGCGCAGGTCCCACGCTGGAGCGGATTCGCGCGATCGTCGGCGCGGGCATTCCCGTCATGGGTCATCTGGGGCTGACCCCGCAGAGCGCCACCGCCCTGGGCGGGTTCCGCGCCCAGGGACGCACGGCGGACGCGGCGCTGCAGCTGGTCGAGGACGCCGTTGCCGTGCAGGACGCCGGCGCCTTCGCCCTGGTGCTCGAGTGCGTCCCGGCCGAGATCGCCGCCGCGGTCACCGCGCGCGTATCGATCCCCACGATCGGGATCGGCGCGGGCAACCGCACCGATGGCCAGGTGCTCGTCTGGCACGACCTGCTCGGCATCGGCGCTGGCTCGAGCCCGCGATTCGTTGAGCGCTACGCCGATCTGCACCAGGCCTCCCTCGATGCGGTGCGTCGCTACGTCAAGGACGTGCGGACGCGCTCCTTCCCGAGCGAGCGTCACACGTACGCGATCAGCGACGACGAGCTGGCGGCGTTCCAGGCCGGACTCGGCGTCGCAGCGCTCTGACTCGCTACGCTGGGCGCATGAAATACGCCCACGTCTGCTACCGCATCAACGAGATCGATCGCTCGATCGCGTTCTACTGCGGCGCCCTCGGCTTCAAGGAGCTCAAGCGCTATCCGATTCGGGATGAGGCGGTCAACATCTACGTCGCTCCGGAGGGCTCCGAGCACACGCCGCTGGAGCTGACCTTCAACTTCGGGCGCTCCGAGGACTACGACATCGGCACCGGCTACGGGCACATCGCGTACCACGTCGATGATCTCGACGGCACCCTTGCCCGGCTGGCCGCGATCGGCGTGCAGCCGGAGAAGCCGCCGTACTCGATCCGCGTGGGTGGCTCGCGACTCTGCTTCGTGCGCGATCCCGATGGCTACAGCATCGAGCTGATCGAGAAGGTCGCAGGCGACTGACGTGAGCGTGCAGCCGGGTGTCGTGCTGGTGCTGCTCGAGCAGTGGACGCTGACACCCGAGCGCGATATGCGCGCGCTCGTGCAGATGGCCGTCGACGCCGAGGAGGCTGGCGTCGAGACCGTGATGCTCAGCGATCACGTGCTGCTGACGCCGAAAGCCGGTGCTGAGGGTCGCATGGCCAATCCGCGCGACTACGCCGCGCCCGGCAATCAGGATCCGTTCACGCCCTGGCCCGACTCGATCGCGCTCGCCAGCGCGATCGCCGCGCGCACCTCACGCATTCGCATCGCGCTGTCCGCGCTCATCTACCCGCTGCGCCATCCGCTGCACACCGCCACGCAGCTGGCCACGCTCGATCTCCTCAGCGAGGGTCGCCTGGTCGTGCAGCCGACGGTGTCGTGGCTCGATGAGGAGTACGCCGCGATGGGCGTGCCGTTCCGCAAGCGCGGACGCATCCTCGACGAGCAGCTCGCGATCATGCGCCTGGTCTGGGGCCAGTCACCCGCGTCCCACCGAGGCGAGTTCTACTCGTTCGACGACGTCTACCTCGAGCCCAAGTGCTGGCGACTCGACGGACCGCGCCTGTGGTTCGGCGGACAGCACGTGCACGGTCCCATCCTGCGCAGGCTCGTCGAGTACGGACACGGCTTCCATCCCTTCGGCACCCCCACGCCGCAGGATCTCGCGGATATCCGCGCCGCCATGACGGCAGCCGGTCGCGATCCAGCATCCATCGAGATGATCGGTGGCATCCGGCCGCGCTTCCCCGCTGACGACCGTCCGGGAGACCTCGACGAGGCGATGCAGTCGATCCCGGGCAAGCTCGCGGAGGGCTACACGTCCATCTGCTTCAAGCCGTCGCAGTACACCGATGATCCGCTCGAGGTGCAGGGCCTGTGCCGCCGGATGGTGTCCGCGGTCGAGGCAGCAGCCTAGGTATTCCGCACATGAGCCTGTGAGACGGTGAGCGGTGCGGTGCGCCGAGGTGGCGTTGGGGGTGTGGATGTCCCAAAGGGGTCAGACCCTTCTGGGACATGCGTGTGGGTGGCGGTAGTCCGACGGCGCCGCTCATGTCCCAGAAGGGTCTGACCCCTTTGGGACATCCACACCGGATCGGCGACGAACCGCATCTCGCAGGCTCATGTGAGGAACACCTAGGCCGAGGGCTTGCCGCCGCGCAGGTCCTCGCGGAAGCCATGCACGGGGCGCCCGAGCGCCCGCCACTGGAAGATCGAGATGGCTGGCAGCTTGTCGTCGTACTCGACGATGCGCGCATTGCGCCCGATCTTCTGGCACTGCGCGGCGATCTCGATCAGATCGTCCTTGCTCGGCGCCACCAGGACGAGGTGCGCGCCGGTCACGTACTCGAAGACGGCGCCGCAGGCCGGGCACGGCCAGGGATCGGTGCGGATCGCGTACCACTCGCCGTCGGAGGTGTCGATGCCCTCGAAGGACTCGATCTCCTCCTCGGTCCAGATCGCGCGATCGGTGTCGACGTCGGAGGGCGTGATCGTCTCGAGGCGCGGGTCCATGGCGGGAGCCTACCGCCTACGCCGTGGTGGCGACGGGCTTGGCGGCCTTGAGGAGCGGAATCAGGAACTGTCCCGTGTGCGAGGCCTTCACCTTCGCGACCTGCTCCGGCGTGCCCTCGGCCAGCACCTCGCCGCCGGCATCGCCGCCCTCGGGTCCCAGATCGATCAGCCAGTCCGACTGCTTGATCACGTCGAGGTTGTGCTCGATCACCAGCACGGTGTTGCCGGTATCGACGAGGCGCTGCAGCACCTGCAGCAGCTTCTCGACATCGGCCATGTGGAGTCCGGTGGTCGGCTCGTCGAGGACGTAGAGCGTGCGCCCCGTCGCCACCTTCGCGAGCTCGGTGGCGAGCTTCACGCGCTGCGCCTCGCCGCCCGACAGCGTGGTGGCCGGCTGGCCCAGCCGCACGTAGTCGAGCCCCACGTCGTGGAGCGTCTGCAGCCGTCGACGCAGCTTGGGAATCTTGGAGAAGAACGTCAGCGCCTCCTCGATCGGCATGTCGAGCACGTCGGCGATCGACTTGCCCTTGAAGCGCACCTCGAGGGTCTCCTTGTTGTAGCGCCGACCGCCGCAGACCTCGCAGGGGACGTAGATGTCGGGCAGGAAGTGCATCTCGATCTTGAGCGTGCCGTCACCGCGACACGCCTCGCAGCGACCGCCCTTGACGTTGAATGAGAAGCGGCCCTGCTTATAGCCGCGCGTCTTGGCGTCCGGCGTATCCGCGTAGAGCTGGCGGATGTGGTCGAACACCCCGGTGTACGTGGCGGGGTTGGAACGCGGGGTGCGACCGATCGGCGACTGGTCGATCGCGATCACCTTGTCGAAGTGCTCGACGCCCTCGACCGCGATATGCGCGCCCGCGCGGACGCGCGACTTGAGCAGGGCGGCCTGCATCGAGCGCAGCACGACGTCGTTGACGAGCGTGGACTTGCCGGAGCCACTGACCCCGGTGACGGTGACGAAGCGGCCCACCGGGATCTCGACGTCGATCTCCTTGAGGTTGTGCTCCCGCGCTCCACGCACCACGAGGAACTCCTCCGCCGCTGGACGGCGCTCGGGGACCGCGATCGCGCGCCGGCCGCTGAGGAACTGCCCGGTCACCGAGTCCTTTGACTTCATCACGTGCTTCGGTGTTCCGGCGGCGACGACGCGCCCGCCGTGCTCCCCCGCGCCGGGACCCATATCGACCAGCCAGTCGGACTCGCGCATCGTGTCCTCGTCATGCTCGACGACGATCACGGTGTTGCCGATGTCACGCA
>JBPCSK010000091.1:0-3101 GCA_051007275.1 Gaiellales bacterium
GTCTAGCTCTTCTCCTCGTCGGTCTTCTCAGCGGCAGGCTTCTTGGCGGCGGGCTTCTTCGCCGCCGGCTTCGTCTCCGCTGCGTCGTCGGCCTTGGCGGCCGCCGGCTTCTTCGCGGCGGGCTTCTTCGCCGCCGGCTTCTTCTCGGTCGTCGCGTCAGCCGCGGCGGCCTCGGTCTTCTTGGCCGCCGGCTTCTTCGCAGCGGGCTTCTTGGCCGCCGGCTGCTCGTCGGACGACTCGGCCACCTCGGCGGCACCCGTCTCGACGTTGGCCTCGGCCTTCTTGGACGCGGCGACGCGCTTGGCGCGGGCCGAATCCGACGAGGCCTTGGCTGCCGGAGCTGCCGTCTCGGTGCCGTCGACGATCGCACCGCTCGTCAGCGAGCGAAGCAGGATCGTGATGTGCGTCGTGCGCTTGTTGATGCGGCTGGCACGGCCGCGGGCACGCGGCTTGAAGCGCTTGATCGTGACGCCCTCGTTGGCGAACGCCTCGTGGATCACGAGGTCGTCCGGCGAGAGGCCGTGGTTGACCTCGGCGTTCGTGACCGCGGAGCGGAGCACGAGCTCGATGTCCTTGGCGACGGCGCGCGGCGAGAACAGCAGCTGCTTGCGGGCGTCCAGCACGTTACGGCCGCGGATGTCCGCAAGCACCAGGCGTGCCTTGCGCGCCGACGAGCGGACGTGCTTCGCCTCGGCGCGCACGAGCCCGGTCTTCGCGTAGGAGAATCGCTCAGCAGACATCAGCCGCGCCTCGACTGCTTGTCGGCGACATGACCGCGGTAGGTGCGCGTCGGCGCGAACTCGCCGAGCTTGTGGCCCACCATGGCCTCGGAGACGAACACGGGAACGTGCTTGCGCCCGTCATGGACCGCGATCGTGTGACCGACCATCTCCGGGAAGATGGTGCTGGCACGCGACCAGGTCTTGAGCATCTTCTTCTCCTTGGTGGCGTTCTGCTCCTCGATGCGCTTGAGGAGACGCTCGTCCACGTAAGGACCCTTCTTCGACGATCGGGACATCTACTTCCTGCCCTTCCCACGGCGGCGGCCGCGGACGATATCGGCGGACGAGGCCTTCTTCGGGTCGCGGGTGCGACGTCCGAGCGTGGGCTTGCCCCACGGGGTCACAGGGTGCGAGCCCTTGCCCTTGCCCTCGCCGCCACCATGCGGGTGGTCAACGGGATTCATTGCGGTGCCACGGACGCCGGGGCGCTTGCCGGCCCAGCGGGAGCGACCGGCCTTGCCGCCGCTCTCGTTCTCGTGCGTCGTGTTGCCGACCTGGCCGATCGTGGCGCGGCAGTGCGCGGACACGCGGCGGAGCTCGCCGGAGGGCAGGCGCAGCAGCGCCGTCTCGGCCTCCTTGGCGACCAGCTGCGCGCTCGTGCCGGCGGAGCGGCACATCTTCGCGCCCTGGCCGGGGCGGAGCTCGACGGCGTGCACCGTGGTGCCCGTCGGGATGTTCAGCAGCGGCAGCGCATTGCCCGGCTTGATGTCGGCCTCGGGACCGGACGACACCATCGCGCCCACCTCGAGGTTGACGGGAGCCAGGATGTACGCCTTGGCGCCGTCCACGTAGTGGAGCAGCGCGATGCGCGCGGAGCGGTTCGGGTCGTACTCGACGGCGGCGACCTTCGCCGGCACGCCGTCCTTGAGCCGCTTGAAGTCGATGATGCGGTAGCGGCGCTTGTGGCCACCACCCTGATGGCGCGTCGTGATGCGGCCGTTGTTGTTGCGGCCACCCTTGTTGTGGACCGGCGCGAGCAGGCTCTTCTCCGGCGTCGACTTCGTCACTTCGGCGAAGTCAGACACCGTCATGAAGCGGCGACCCGGCGAGGTCGGGCGGAACGAGCGGACGCCCATTATGCGACTCCCTCGAAGATCGGAATGGACTGGCCCTCGGCGAGCTTGACGATCGCCTTCTTGCCGCCCGGGCGCGTGCCCTTGAACAGGCCGCGGCGCTTGGGCTTGGAGGGAACCTTGATCATGCGGACGTCGACGACGGTGACCTTGAAGATCTCCTCGACGGCCTGGCGCACCTGCGTCTTGTGGGCGTCAGGGTGCACGTGGAACGTGTACTTGCCGTCCTCGGTCAGCGAGTAGCTCTTCTCGCACACGACCGGGGCGAGCAGCACGGCGTGCGCGGCGGGGGTGGTCGACTTCATGCCGTCACCTCATCCTTCTGCTTGGAGGCGTCGAGCGAGGCCGACAGCTCATCGAGCGCAGTCGTGCTGATCAGCAGGCGACGGGCCCAGAGCAGCTCGGTCAGGCCGACCTCGGTCGGGGTCAGGACGGCCGAGCGCGGGATGTTGCGGAACGACAGTGCCGCAGCCTCCTCCTCGGTGCCGACGACCACGACGAGGGGAGCGACGCTCCAGCCCTCGACGAGCTTGAGGGCGTCCTTCGTCTTCGGCGCATCGAACGCGCCGGCCTCGAAGATGCCGAGCGAGCCGTTGCCGGCGTGCTGGCTGAGACCCATGCAGCGGGCCTTCTTGTACGCCTTCTTGTTGACCTTCACCGCGTACGAGCGGGGCTGCGGACCGAAGACCACGCCACCGCCGGTGAACTGCGCGGCGCGCGTCGTGCCCTGGCGGGCGCGACCCGTGCCCTTCTGGCGGAACGGCTTCGCGCGACCGCCAGAGACCATGCCGCGCGACTTCGTCGCGTGCGTGCCCTGACGGCGGCCAGCGGCCTCCGCCTTGGCGACCTCGTGGAGCAGCCCGGGCGCAACCTCGACGCCGAAGACGGCATCGGGAAGGTTGACGGTGCCCGTGCCGCCGATGATGGGAGCAGTCAGCGCCATTAGTGGACGTCCTCTCGAATCTCGACGAGCCCGCCCTTGGGACCCGGCACGGCGCCGGAGACCAGGATCACGTTGCGGCTCGGATCGACATCGATGACCGTCAGGCCGCGCTGCGTGATGCGCTTGTTGCCCATCTGGCCGGCCATGCGCTTGCCCTTGAAGACACGCGATGGCCAGGCCGACTGACCGATCGAGCCCGGGGCGCGCACGTTGTGCGAGCCGTGGCTGACCGGACCGCGGCTGAAGCCGTGGCGCTTGATCGTGCCGGCGAAGCCCTTGCCGACGCTCGTGCCGGAGACCTTG
>JBPCSK010000092.1:0-7988 GCA_051007275.1 Gaiellales bacterium
GATCGCCCACCGTCGTCCGATCGTGGAGCGCTACTCCGGGTCGTCGACCAGCACGATGCGGAGCCCCCAGGCCTCGCCGGACTCGAACAGCGCGTCGGCGTCGATCTCGTCCTCCCAGCCGAGCACGTGCGGCTCGGGCTGGGCGGCGGTCGAACCGAGCACGGCGCGGCGCTTCGGAACGGCGACGGGTGCCGGTCCCTGAAGCATGCGCTCGCGTGCCTCCTCGGCCGCCTCGACGGCGGGACCCTCCGCGTAGCCCTTGCCCATGCCCCGATGCTACTGCGCGGCGGCGCGCTTCGCAGCCTTCGCCGCGCGCTTGCCGGCCTGATACGCGGCCAGCTCCTCGGCGGTGCGAACCTCGCCGAGCGTGGGGTGCGATGGCAGGAGCGCCGCGAGGCCGGGCAGCTCGACGCCGTACTGCTTGGCCAGCAGCACCAGCAGCGACGTCACCTTGAGCGGCCCGATGCCGGGCAGCGCGCCGAGCCGCTGCGCGAGATCGTCGCCGCTCGTGGCCTCCGTCCAGATGCGCGCGCCGTCGCCGTCGTAGGTGTCGACGAGCACGTGGCAGAGGTCCTGGATGCGGGCGGCCATCGTGCCGGGAAAGCGATGCACCGCCGGCGTCTCGCGGCAGACGGCGAGGAACGCGTCGGGATCCATGGTCGCGATGCGCGCAGGATCGAGATGGCCGAGTCGCTCGCGCAGCACGGCCGGACCGGCGAAGGCCTTCTGCACCGTCACCTGCTGGTCGAGGGCGAAGCCGATCAGCAGCGCGTTCGGATCCTGCGCGAGCAGGCGGTCGGCCGCCGCGTCACCGGTCCACGGGAGCAGTGCGGGAGCGGCCACGGGGCCTACTTCGCGGCGATGCGCTTCTCGATCGCCGCGTCGATGCGAGCGTCGGTCGCCTCGTCATCGAGCTTCAGCGCGGCGGCGAGCTCGCGGGCGTAGGCCTTGCGGACCTTCTCCATCAGCGTGCGCTGGCCATCGTTGAGCTTGCGCGTCTCGGCCGTGTCGACCAGCGAGGCGAGCACCTCGACCATGGCGTCGAGCTCGCCCTCGGCGAAGCGGTCCTTGAGCAGGCGGCCGTCGCGGTTCCACGGAATCGCCTCCTCGTAGCCCGACACGAGCGCCTCGAGCGAGCGCTCGGCGGCGGCCTTCGTCGTGACGAGGCGCAGGCCGCGCTCAACGGCGCGATCGAGCGGCACGGTGACGTTCATCTTCGAATCGAGGACGAAGAGATCGACGACGGTGACCTTGTTGCCGAGCACGGTCTTCTCGCCGATGCCCTCGACGCGTGCGAAGCCCTCCGGCCCGAACACCACGGTCTTGCCCTTCTCGAACTGTGCCACCTTCGCCATATCGGCTCCTGACTCGACGTGCTGAGGGCTAAGGATACGCGAGGATGCGATTTCGCCCGCCGGGTGCAGGGTCGGGTAGGCTTCTCACGTCGCAAACGCGACGCCCACTGACTCCACGAGGTTGATGATGCTCCGCCGCCTGCTCCCCGTCGCATTCCTGGCACTGCTGCTGATCCCGTCGGCCGCGTTCGCGGGCGAGGAGGGCGCACCCAAGGAGTACGTCACCGAGCTCTTCCTCGGGCTGATCATCGGCATCATCGCGCTGTTCGCGATCATCGCGGGCTTCGAGGCGCGTCGCGCCCGCCGCAAGGCCTCGCACTAGCCTCCGCTGGCGGCGCTGCGGCGCAGCACCCGGGTGTCGCCCGTGCGTCGGGTGATGCCGTCTGCATCCATGCGCTCGAGCAGCGCCTGGACGACCTTGCGTGACGAGCCGGTGGCATCGCGCACCTGCGCGAGCGTGACCTCGCCGTTCGCAGCGCATAGCTCGCGCACGATGCGCACCGCGTCCGCGTAGGCCGCGCCGCCGACGGCGATCCCGTCTGGCAGTCGCGCGATGCGCCCGTTGCGATCGAGCTGGGCGAGCACGGCCCAGGCGTCGTCGGACGGCAGGGGGAGCTGCTCGACGAGCTCGGTCTGGCGGTGCGTCGCGAAGGGCTCGGCTGCGAGACGGGCGAGGAGCGCGTCGGCGACGGCGAGCTCGTCCTCGCTGGCGCCAGTGCCGGCCAGCCGCAGGCCCGAGCCGTCGCGCTCGAGCACGCCGTCGGCGACCAGCTGCTCCAGCAGCGCTTCCCGCCACGGCGTCTCCTTGAGCAGCGCGGCCATCGGCACGGACGGGTCGAGCGGGTGCTCGATCGCGCGCGTTGACAGCCGTGATTCGATGGCGCGGCGAATCGCGTCGTAGCGCGAGCGCGCGACGTGCCAGTCGCCGAATACCAGCGTGTCGGGCGCCGCTGCCAGTGCGGCCCCGGCCGCATCGGGCTCGAGCAGCCCGCGCGTGGCGGCATCAGCGGCGCGCACGGCGCCCTCGCGGAGCATCGCCGCGACGATCGCATCCGCGTCCCCCGTCGCAAAGGTGCGCAGGCGCGTGACGTCGGCCTGGCCGCCCGCATGTCGCCGTGGTCGTGGATCGAGAATCGTGGCGCCGGCGATCGTCCCGGGCGGGGCGAGACGCCGCAGCACCACCCGATCGCCGCGCAGCGCCGCGAGTGGCTCAGTCAGGCGCAGCTGAAGCAGCTCGGTGTCGCCGAGCGGCACCGCCTTGGCGTGCGCGATGGTGGTGCCGTGGAGCACCTCGATCGGCTCGCCGCGCCTCGGCGCCTCCGCGCCCTCCAGCAGGGAGAGCTCCACATCGAGGCGGTACGACGGCGCTGCGGGCAGGCCGGTCCACAGCACGGTGCCCGGGGGCACGTCGGCTCGCTCGATTCCCACGAGCGCTGCCGCCACGCGGCTGCCAGCGCTCGCCCGCTCGGCGTCCTCGCCGTGGATCTGCAGCGAGCGCACGCGCACCTCGCGTCCGGAGGGCTCGACCGTGACGGTCGCGCCGGCGGTGAGCGTGCCGGACCACAGCGTGCCGGTGATGACCGTGCCGATGCCGTGCAGCGTGAAGGAGCGGTCGACCGGCAGGCGGGCGCGCCCGCCCTCGCCGCGGGATGGCGTCGCCGCCGCGGCCACGCGCAGCGCGGCGAGCAGCTCATCGAGGCCCTCGCCGGTCGGCGCGGCGACGGGGACAATCGGCGCGTCGGGGAACGGCGTGGCGGCGAGTGCGGCGCGCACGCCGTCGATCGCAGTGGCACGGCGAGCGTCATCGACGAGGTCGGTCTTGGTCAGCGCGACGACGGCGTGACGGACGCCGAGCAGGCCGAGGATCGCGAGGTGCTCCGTCGTCTGCGGCATCACGCCGTCATCGGCGGCGACGCACACCAGGGCGAGATCGATGCCCGTGGCACCGCCCACCATCGTGCGCACGAAGCGCTCGTGGCCGGGCACATCGACGACGCTGAGCTGCAGCTCGTCGCTCAGGGCGAGCTCCGCGAAGCCCAGCACGATCGAGATACCGCGCCGATGCTCCTCCTCGAGCCGATCGGTATCCGTGCCCGTGAGCGTGCGCACCAGCGTCGTCTTGCCGTGGTCGACATGGCCGGCTGTGCCGAGCGTGAGGTGGCGCGTCATCGGCAGGCGTTGACGCGCGCCGCCACGACCGCGACGTCCGCGTCGTCGAGCAGCGTGCGGCAGTCGAGCAGCAGCAGCCCGTCCTCCAGGCGGCCGAGAATCGCAGGAGCGCCGGTGCGCAGCGCCTCGTGGAGCGCGCCGTCCTGGTCGGGCAGGGCGCACGCCGCGCTGGGCAGGTCGATCGTGGGCAGGGCACCGCCGCCGATGCGGGCCGCGGTCTCGACCACGTCGCCGCCTGTCGCCGCTGCGAGCTCCTCCGCGCGGCGGCGGACGTCGGCCAGCGGTGCGCTGATCAGGCGCCGCACGGGTACGACGGTGCGTGCCCGTGCAGCGTCGCCGTGCAGGCGCAGCGTGGCCTGCAGCGCGGCGACGCTGAGGCGGTCGATGCGCAGGGCACGGGCCAGCGGGTGGCGGCCGATCGCGTGCACCAGGTCGGCGCGACCGGCGATGATGCCCGCCTGCGGCCCGCCCAGCAGCTTGTCGCCGGAGAACAGGACGACGTCGGCGCCATCGCCGATCGAGCCGCGCGCATCGGGCTCGCCCGGCAGGTCGGGATCCGGGGCCAGCAGGCCGGAGCCGATGTCGTCGACGACGGGGATGCCGTGCTCGCGGCCGAGGTGCGCGAGCTCGGCGGTCGCGACCTCCTCGGTGAAGCCCACGACGCGGAAGTTGGATGGATGGGCGCGCAGGATCAGCGCCGTGTCGGGACCGATCGCGGCGGCGTAGTCGTCGAGGCGCGTGCGGTTCGTCGCGCCGACCTCGACGAGCCGCGCCCCGGCCTGCTCCATGATCGTCGGCAGCCGGAAGCCATCGCCGATCTCGATCATCTGCCCGCGCGAGACGACCACCTCGCGTCCACGGGCCAGGGCGGCGAGCGTGAGCACGAGCGCGCCCGCCGCGTTGTTGACGGCCAGCCCGGCCTCGGCACCGGTCAGCCGCGCGATCAGGGGACCGAGGTGCGACTGGCGTGAGCCGCGCTGGCCCGTCGCCAGGTCGAGCTCGAGGTCGGCATAGCCGCCGGCGCTGGCGGCAACCGCCGCGACGGCCTCGGGCGCGAGTGGCGAGCGGCCGAGGTTCGTGTGGACGATCACGCCGGTGGCGTTGATCACGGTCCGCAGCGGCTGCGCGTCGAGGGCACGCGCCATGGCGGCGATGACCGCCGTCTCGGCCTCGCGGTCGGTGCCCGCCTCGGCACCGGCGAGCAGCGCCGCACGGCGCACGTCGAGCGCGCGGCGCACGAGATCGGCCGCGCCGGCCTGTCCGAGCTGGTCCACGAGCGCGGCGCAGGCGTCGTCGCGCAGCACGTGCTCCACCGAGGGCAGCTGGCGCAGGGCCTCCATGTGCCGAATGGTACGGGGAGTCGCCGAACCGGCGAGCCGTCCGGTGCCTCGCGGGATGCCTCTGATACCTTCAGCCGCGCAATGATTCATCTGTATCAGATCACCGGATCCTCGTCCTTCGCGGCCCGCGCCGCCCTCGAGGAGGCCGGTGCCGCGTACGAGGCGATCAACGTCCACCCGCGCAATCGGGACGTGATTCCGGGCTTCGCCGAGACCAATCCGCTCAAGCGCGTGCCCGCGCTGCACGACGGCGACGTTCGCGTCTACGAGACCGGGGCGGTCCTGCTGTACATCGCCGATCGCTTTCCCGACTCCGGCCTGATCCCGCCGATCGGCGACCCGCGGCGCGCCGACGTGTACCGCTGGATCACGTGGACGGCGAACACGCTGCACGGCGCCTGGTGGCCGCTGATGATGCCGTCGTTCCTGACGTCCGACGAGGCCGGTGCCGACGGCATCCGCTCGAAGGGCCTCGGCGCCATGGCGCAGCATGGTGCCTACCTCGACACGCAGCTCGAGGGGCGCGAGTGGTGCATCGGCGACCAGTTCACGATCGCCGACATCTACCTGTACATGCTGGTCGGCTGGCAGTCCTTCGTGGACGACGTGCAGGTCGGTGGCGCACCCGTGCAGGAGCACTTCGCCCGCGTCGGCGCCCGCCCGGCGATCACGCGCGCCCGCGAGCTCGACGATCTCAAGCCCGACTTCATGCGCAATCACCCCGACATGCGCGGCGGCGAGAAGATCTGAGTGTTCCGTCCGCGCGGCGCGGGCTGCGCGCGAGCAACGGGATTCCGCCTGCGCAGCGCGGCCTGCCCACGCGCATCGGGATGACGATCGGGGCCGGATGTCCCAAAGGGGTCAGACCCTTTTGGGACATGACAACGGCACGCGGCAGACTGACAACGCCCCTCATGTCCCACAAGGGTCTGACCCCTTTGGGACATCCGCCTCAGGACCCACGCCCGACCCAGACGGCGCCGTCGGCATAGACCTCGCGCTTCCAGATCGGGACGGACACCTTCAGCTGCTCGATGATCCACTGCGTCGCGGCGAGCGCGGATGGGCGGTGACGCGACGTGGAGACGATCACGACGCTGGCCTCGCCCGGCAGCACGGTGCCGGTGCGATGCACGATCTCGACGGCCAGCAGCTCGTGGTCGGCGGCGGCCTGGCGGGCGATGCGCTCCAGCTCCTCGAGGGCCATCTCCTCGTAGGCCTCGTACTCGAGCCGCACGACGTCCTTGCCGCGCGTGGCGTTGCGCACCGTGCCGGTGAACGCGGCCTGGGCGCCGGCACGCTCGTCGTTCGCGCGGGCGTGGGCGGCCGCGATGTCGATCGGATCGGCGGCGACCAGCACGCCGATGCGCGGCTCGTCCGAGCCGCCGGAGACGGGCGGGATCAGCGCGACCTCGTCGCCCTCGGCCAGCGGTGCGTCGGCGTCGGCGTAGGCGCGGTTGACCGCGAAGGCGATCCCCGGCGGCTGCTCGCCGAGGTCCAGGAGCGCCCACACGTCGCCTGCAACCGCGCCGTCGGGCAGCTCGAGCACGGTGGTGCCGGTGCCCGCGCGCTCGCGCAGGCCGGCGAAGAGGCGGACGGTGACGCGCGGCATGGCGGCAGTCTACGGGGGCATCGCGGAACCGTGTCCGGCTACGCTGCCGCATCGTGAGCGACGATCAGGTGACGACCGAGTCGGGCATTCCGGTGCCGCCCTTCTGCGAGGGGCCCGGCAGCGACGCCGTCGGCGCGCCCGGCCAGTACCCGTACACCCGCGGCGTCCGCGCCGATGGCTACCGCACGCGGCCATGGACGATGCGCCAGTACGCGGGCTTCGCCAGCGCGGAGGAGACCAACGAGCGCTTCCACCTGCTGCTCGAGCGAGGTCAGACCGGCCTGTCGACGGCCTTCGACCTGCCCACGCAGCTTGGCCTCGACTCCGACGATCCCAAGAGCCTCGGCGAGGTCGGGCGCACCGGCGTCGCGATCGACTCGGTCGAGGACATGGAGCGTCTCTTCAAGGGCATTCCGATGGGCGAGGCCTCGACGTCGATGACGATCAACGCGCCTGCTTCCGTGCTGCTGCTCCTGTACCAGCTGACGGGCGAGCGCCAGGGCGTCGCCCCGGAGCAGCTCAGTGGCACGATCCAGAACGACATCCTCAAGGAGTACGCGGCGCGCGGGAACTACATCTACCCGCCGCGCCCGTCGATGCGCCTGATGGTCGACACCATGGCCTACGCCAAGGAGCACCTGCCGCGCTTCAACACGATCTCGATCTCCGGGTACCACATCCGCGAGGCCGGCTCGACCGCGGTCCAGGAGCTCGCGTTCACGCTCGCGAATGGTCTCGCCTACGTGCAGGCGGCGGTCGACGCGGGCCTCGATGTCGACGCGTTCGCGCCGCGCCTGTCCTTCTTCTTCAACGCGCACAACGACGTCTTCCAGGAGGTCGCGAAGTTCCGCGCGGCGCGTCGCATGTGGGCGCGCTTCATGGAGGAGCGCTTCGGCGCCAAGGATGATCGCTCGAAGATGCTGCGCTTCCATGCGCAGACGGGTGGCTCCACGCTGACGGCGCAGCAGCCCGAGGTGAACCTGATCCGCGTCGCGCTGCAGGCGTTCTCGGCCACGGCCGGCGGTGCGCAGTCGCTGCACACGAACTGCTTCGACGAGGCGCTGGCGCTCCCGACGGAGCACGCGGCCACGCTCGCGCTGCGCACGCAGCAGGTGCTGGCGCACGAGTCGGGGATCGTCGCGACGGCCGATCCGTTCGGCGGCTCCTGGTACGTCGAGGGCCTGACCGACGAGCTCGAGGCCCGCGCGCTCGAGCTGATCGGTGAGATCGACAAGCTCGGCGGCAGCGTCGTCGCGATCGAGCAGGGCTTCATCCAGGATCAGATCGAGGACTCGGCCTACCGCTCGCTGCGCCGCCTCGAGAACGGCGACGACATCGTCGTCGGCGTCAACAAGTACCGCAACGAGGAGGAGCCCGAGGTGCCGATCCACCGGATCGACGCGAGCCTCGAGCAGCAGCAGGTCGCGCGCACCCAGGCGCTGCGCGCGGCGCGCGATGCCGGTGCCGTCGAGTCGGCGCTCGCCGCCGTTCGCGCTGCTGCCGACTCCGACA
>JBPCSK010000093.1:0-3472 GCA_051007275.1 Gaiellales bacterium
GAACACGAGGACGTCGGCCTGCTCGCCGGACGGCGCCTCCCCCATGCCGGCGGCCTCGGTGCCGTTGCGCGGCGAGTAGATGAAGGTGAAGGCGTGATCGAATGTAGCCTCGTCGTAGACGCGCAGCGTCTCCTGGAAGTCCTCCTCCGGCTCCCCGGGGAAGCCGACGATCACATCCGTGGTGAGGCTGATGTCCGGCATCGCGTCGCGCAGCCGACCGACGAGGTCGAGGAAGCGCTCGCTGTCGTAGGTGCGACGCATCCGCTTGAGCACCCGTGACGACCCCGACTGGAGCGGCAGGTGCAGCTGGTTGCAGACTGCCGGGCACTCTGCCATCTCCGCGATGACGTCTCCGCGCATGTCCTTGGGGTGCGGGCTCATGAAGCGGATCCGCGAGATGCCGTCGATGGCATCGACCGCGCGGAGCATCTCCGCGAACGTGCAGCGCTCGTCAGGGGGCAGGTCGCGGCCGTAGGAGTTGACGTTCTGACCGAGCAGCATCAGCTCGGTGACACCGTCAGCGGCAAGCGCGCGCGCCTCGGCCAGCACCTCGCGTGGATGCCGAGAGCGCTCTCGCCCGCGCACGCTGGGGACGATGCAGTAGCTGCAGACGCTGTTGCAGCCCATCGACAGCTGGAGCCACGCCTGGAAGTGCCGCTCGCGCCGCTTCGGCAGATCGGCGGCGAAGTCGTCGAACGAGCCGAAGGCGCCACGATCCGCATCGTCGGTGGACTCGAGCACCTGCTTCAGGGCGCCGATACGCCCCGGGCCCACCGCTGCATCGACCCACGGAAAGTCGCGGAAGATCGCCTCGCGCGTGGACTCCGCCCAGCAGCCCGCGACGATGATCTGGAGGTCGGGCTCGGTCGCCTTGCGGTTCTTTGCGTTGTGCAGATGCTGGACGAGACGATCGTCAGCCTTCTCGCGGATGGTGCAGGTGTTGAACACGAGGACGTCGGCCTGCTCGCCGGACGGCGCCTCCCCCATGCCGGCGGCCTCCAGCATGCCCTTGATGCGCTCGGAGTCGTGCACGTTCATCTGGCAGCCGAACGTGGTGACGTGAAACCGCCGCATGGGGTTCAGTGCGCGAGCTCGCTGGTGCGCGACTCGCGGATCACGGTGACCTTGATCTGCCCGGGGTACTCGAGCGAGTCCTCGATCTCGGCGGCGATCTCGCGGGCCAGCAGGGCCGCCATGTCGTCGTTCACCTCGCTGGGCCGAACCATGACGCGCACGTCGCGGCCGGCCTGCATCGCGAAGCAGCGCTCGACGCCCTTCTTGCGCATGGCGATCTCCTCGAGCGCCGCGAGCCGCTTGACGTACTGCTCGAGGCTCTCACCGCGGGCGCCGGGACGCGCCGCGGAGATCGCGTCGGCGGCGATCACGAGCACGGCCTCGACCGTCTCGGGCTCGACATCGTGATGGTGTGCCTCGACCGCGTGGGCCACGGCCTCGCTCTCGCCGAACTTCCGGCAGAACTGCGCCGAGATCACGGCGTGCGGCCCCTCGACCTCGTGGGTCACGGCCTTACCGATGTCGTGCAGGAGCGCAGCGCGACGCGCCACGCGCTCATCCGCGCCGAGCTCGATCGCCATGATCGCGGCGAGGTGGGCGCACTCCAGCGAGTGCTTGAGGACATTCTGGCCATACGAGGTGCGGTAGTTGAGGCGGCCGAGGATGGCCAGCAGCTCCGGATCGATGCCCGGCACGTTCGCCTCGAAGGACGCCTGCTCGCCGGCCTCGCGGATCTTCTCCTCGATCTCCTCCTTGGCCTGGTAGTACGTCTCCTCGATGCGCGCCGGGTGAATGCGGCCGTCGGCGACGAGCTTCTCCAGCGTGATGCGTGCAATCTCGCGGCGCACGCCGTCGAAGGCGGACAGCACGACGGCGCCGGGCGTGTCGTCGATGATGATGTCGACGCCGGTCGTGGTCTCGAGCGCGCGGATGTTGCGCCCCTCGCGCCCGATGATGCGGCCCTTCAGATCGTCGGACGGAAGCTCCACCGTCGAGACGGTGGTGGCGGCGGCGTACCCCGAGGCCGTGCGCTGTATGGCGGTCCCGATGATCGACCGGGCTCGGCGATCCCCCTCCTGCCGGGCCTCCTCCTCGATGCGGCGCGTCAGCTGCGCCGCGTCGTGGCGCGCCGACTCCTCAACGCGGGCCAGCACCTGTGCGCGGGCCTCATCGCGGGTCATGCCGCCGACGCGCTCGAGCTCGCGATCGGCGCGGCTCTGCGCCTCCTGAACGATCGACGCGGCGGTGCGCAGCGCCTGCTCGCGCTCGCCGGCGGCCAGCTCGCGCTCCGTCACGGCGGTCTCATTGCGCAGCGCCGTCTCCTCTCGGGCGGCGATGCGCTCCGCGAGCCGTGACAGCTCAACGCGTTGCGCATCGAGCTCGCGCTCCATGTCGCGACGCAGCTCGAGCAGCTGCGCCTTCGCATCGATCTCGGCCTCCTTGCGGATCGAATCGGCCTCGCGCTGCGCCGAGGCGATCGCCCGCTCCGCGTCGGCCCGCTTAGCCTCAGCGTCGGCTCGCCGACCCTCCAACTCACGTAGGGCGGCCTCGTCGTGCACCTGCATGGCTCGCTGCATGCGCGAGCGCACGAGCAGACCGACGACGGCACCGCCTACGACCAGCGCGACCACAGCCGCGATCACGGTCACTAGCACCTGGTTCTCCTGACGTTCGAACGAGCCGTACCCGCGGGCACAGCGGAAATATCTGCCCCGAAGGGTAGCGCGGTGGTGCATGCGGCCCGTCGGTCGCCGCGGTGAGGTTCGTCAGTCCGCGTCGGGCACGCCGAGCAGCCGCTCGGCCGCACTCTCGTCGAAGCCCCGAGCGGCGAGGCGCTGCCATCCCTCCACGCCGTTGCGACCGCCCAGCGCGATGCGCGCCGCAGCATCGAGCTGCTCGTCGTCGAGCGCCGCGAGCAGCGTGCGGATCAGTCCCTCGTCGACCCCTGCGATGGTCAGGTCGTGCTCGATGCGGGCAGGCCCCCATCCCTTGAGCAGGCGATGCTCGATGAGATTGGCCGCATGGCGCTCGTCGTCGACGGCGCCCAGCTCGGTCAGGCGATCGACCGCGTCGCGGGCGGCATCGTCGCCGTCACGGCGTGCCAGGCGCTGCTCGAGCTCGCCGCGCGCGTGCGAGCGCCGGCCGACGAGCGACGCGCCGCGCAGCAGCGCACGCTCCCGCTTGGCCTCCGCCTCGGCCTCGATTGCCACGTCGGGATGCACCATGCGTCCCTCATCCAGCCCAAGGCGAGCGGCAGTGAGAGCGTCGAGGACGATCCACGCCTTGCCATCCAGCTCGATGGCAAGGCGCAGGTCGTCTCGGGTGCGGATCGCGGCGATCTCCCGCGATGCCACGTGCGCCTACTCGGCGGCGACGGCGTCCTCGGCCGGCGCGGCCGCGACGGCGTCCTCGGCGTCGGGAGCCGGAATCGGGGTGAGGTTGGCCGGGGCGGCGCTGC
>JBPCSK010000094.1:0-2355 GCA_051007275.1 Gaiellales bacterium
TCCTGCTCCTCGGGCTCGTTGTCACGGCGGTGGTGATCGGGCGCATGGTGCACGTGCCACACGACGTGCCGATGTCCTCCGGCAGTGGCCCGGTTGCCGCCGGGCCGGCGCTGGTGCTCGACGTGCTGGACGGTGACACGATCCGCGTGCGGATGGCGGGCTACGAGGGGCCGGTGCGGATCGTCGGTGTCGACACGCCGGAGATCGAGCATCCCGGCAAGCCTGCCGGTTGCTTCGGCGAGCAGGCCGCCGCCGCCACGCGCGCCTGGCTGCTCGCACGTACGGTGGCACTCGTGCCAGCGATCGAGCAGCGCGATCGGTACGACCGCCTGCTCGCCCGCGTGGCGCCCGCCGACGGGCCGATCGCCGGCCGCGATCTCGCGCGCACGCTGGCACTCTCCGGTCTCGCCCGGGAGCTGCCGATCGCCCCGAACACCGACGACGCACCGGCGATCGCAGCCGAGGTGCGAAGCGCACAGCGGCACGGCCGTGGACTGTGGTCGGCGTGCGGCTTCGCGGCGGCCTTTCCCGGCAAGGAGCCTGCTGGCGGCGGGTAGGCTGTGGGTGTGCGCGTCCTTCCCCTGATCGGCCTCGCCGTCGCTGGCCTCGCCGCCGGCGCGCTCGAGGCGATGGCGGTGGTCCGCATCGATCGTGACATTCCGATCCGCGGACTGGATCCGCGACTGCAGGGCCTGCGGATCGCACACGTCTCCGATCTCCACCTGGGTGCACCCGGGGTCAACAGCAGGGCGGCCTGGCGGGCGGTTGAGCTGCTCGACGAGGCGGCACCCGATCTGATCGCCGTCACGGGTGACCAGCTGAGCCACGCCCGCGGCGCCGATGAGCTGCTCGAGCTGCTCGGACGGCTCCACGCACCGCTTGGCACTGTCGCGATCCTCGGCAACCACGATCTCGGCTACGTTCGCGACCCGTTCTCGAAGGCGGGGCCGGTCCCCGACTACGGCTCTGCCGGTGTCACGCTGCTGCGCGACGAGACGATCGTTGTCGAGCAGCAGGGAGCACGCATTGCGATCAGCGGCATCGAGCCGCGCCGGCAGGAGGGACCGCAGGTGCTGCCGCCGCATGGTCAGCCCCTGCTCGTGCCATGGCCGGAGAGCGACGCCGACCTGCATGTCGTCCTCTCGCATTACCCCGACCTCTTCGACGAGCTGCCGGCAGGCAGTCGCGACCTCGTGCTGTCGGGCCATCTCCACGGCGGTCAGGTCTGCATTCCATGGCCGACGGGGCGCATCCGCCTGTCGCAGATAAGTCACTCCTACACCGATGGCGTCTTCACCCGCGGAGATGCGACGATGCACATCTCCCGCGGCGTCGGCACGACGTTCGTGCCGTTCCGCTACTTCGCTCGTCCGGAGATCACGATCCTCCGCCTCGTGCCCGCCTAGGATCCGTCCATGCCGATCACGTCCCTCGTCCGCGCGTCGCTCCACGACGCGCCGGAGCCGTGCCGCACCTGCACGTGGTGGCAGGGGGGCACGCGGGCAACGGACAAGGAGCGCTGGGCCGCCGGCGTCGAGGGGCGCTTCGGCGCGTGGGGGATGCTCTATCGCGACGCCGATCGCACGGTCGGCATCGTGCAGTACGGACCGTCGGGCGATTTCCCCCATGCGCGACGCCTGCCGGCAGGGCCGCCATCGCGCGACGCTGTCCTCGTCACGTGCGCGCTGGTCGACCCGTCCGTGGGAAACTGGGTCGTGCAGCGCCTGCTGCTCGCCGTCGCCGGCGAGACGCGCGACCGCGGCCTGATCGCCCTCGAGGCTTTCGCTACCCCGGTTGAGCGCCCCGACGCGCCGCACCTCGTCCCGCTGCCGCGCGCCGAGCTCGAGGACATCGGCTTCGTGCCCATTCGCGAGGTCGGCGAGGTCGCCTTGCTCAGGCTCGACCTGCGTGGCCTGGTCACCGTGCCCGCGAGCGAGCCTTCGCTGCTCGACCGCGTGCGCGAGGAGATTGCGGAGCGTCGCGCCAAGCGCCTGCCGGCGCGCTCCTAGTGGCCGTCACATTTCGGTGATTTCGGCGCGTCCAGCGTCACACGTAACCATGCGGGTTCAGACCCGATTTCTGACATGGTGGGCCCGGGCCCACCATGTCCACTGCCAGCGCGCCGCACAGGCCAGTCGCCCCGGGTGGGGCGGCTGGTTCCCTGAGAGAGGAGAGAAGCAGGCTGCTCGGGCGGGACCACTCGCAGCGCGGTGGAAAGCATCCGGCAGCCTGCATAGGAAGCGTCGCGCTGACGGGGTGGGTGCGCTCGGTAGTTCGAGGGCGAGGTGGTGCGGGGGACTACGAATCGGCTCGTCCGGCCAGAAACGCAGTGGTGGCATGAAGTCGCTGGCTCAG
>JBPCSK010000095.1:0-7630 GCA_051007275.1 Gaiellales bacterium
TCCAACCTCCAGGGCGCCGACTTCAGCCTCGCCTCGTTTACGACTCCCGCACAGGGAGGCGGCGTGAACTCCTTCTCAGGCGCCACCCTCGGACCCGGCACCGTGTTCAAGACCAGCAGCGGGATCCTCAGCGCAAACTTCAGCGGCGCCTACATGGACGGGGTCGTCTTCGCGAGCGGCGGCGGGGCGCAGGCCTCCCCGATCCAGGTTTCGGCGCTGCTCCAGACCATCGACTCGACCTCTAGCCAGGGGGTCGTCATCAACAACCAGCAGTTCATCAAGACCGCAGGCGGGCAGTTCTACTCCGTCACGGGCACGGGTGACTGGCAGCCGATCGCGGTGACGCTCGGGCCACCGTACGTGCAGAACACCGGCGATGTCGTCCCGGCCGGCGGTGGCATTCAGCCCGATCCCGCGCCCGAGAACGGTGGCGGCGGCGTCGTGGAGTTCGGGCAATGAGGCGTTTCGCGCACGAGGGGGAATCACCATGACGACGTTCCGGATGCTATTTTCCATCGCCGCCGCCGCGGTGGCACTGCTCGCCGTGCCGACGGTCGCGAGTGCCGCCAGCGCGGTCTTCGATCTCGACCTGCGGACGTCTGATGGCGTGCGCGTGGCATCGGTCGCCGGCAGCGTCAATGCGCGGGGCACGGGCTTCGCCGACCTCGTGCCGCTGTCCGGTGCGCCGCCGGTGGGCATGCGTCGCGACGAGGCAGCCGTGGCGACGCGCGAGGCCGACGGCTCGATCCTGGTCCGTGGTGGACTCGGGACGCGCATCCGCATCCGCATCGACTCCGCCAATGGCACTGCGAGCGCCTCGGGCTCGCTGGCCCTGGACCTCCGCGCGGCGCGCGTCGTGGCGGTGTCGGGCGCCGGGGTATCGACCGACCGGCCGTACACGCCACGCAAGGGCGACGTGGTGCTCGCGATCGGCTACCCATCGGGACCGATCCGGATCGCCCTGGCCCGGCGTTACCGCGTAGTGCGGTACTCGGCCGCGAAGTGGTCGCGGACGGCGCTGCTCGCACACCCGAAGCGGCTTGCGAGCGTGGCAGGCGTGCTGATCGGACCGTCGGTCAGCGCAAACCGCCTGCGCCACCTCGACCTGATCCGCGCGCTCTACAACGCCGGGCGCTGGACTGCCACCTCGACCACTCCGCTCGCGTTCGACCGGCACATGTACGTCGTGTCCCACGCGCACGTCGGTCGGGGCGGCGTGATCCTGCGACATCCGGGTGGCACGCCCGGCCGGGTGAGCCGGACCTACATGCAGATCCGCGAGCCGCGGATTGCGCGTGTCCGCATCGGCAGTGCACGGGTGGGTCGCGACACCGTGCCGCGATCGATGGTGTCGGCTGCGGTGCGCAGCGGCATCGATCGCCTGACCGAGGAGATCACCGCGCGCGAGACCCCGACGGGCGAGCCGCAGGGCGCGTCGCGTCGTGCCGGAGCTCCCGCGACGCGGCAGGCCACATGCCCGACCCCGGGCCCGTCGAGTCCGGCCACCGTCTGCGCGACCGGAACCGCGCCCGCTTTCTACACCGTTCCGATCACGCAGGATTTCCAGGTCGTGCTCTCGGCTCCGAACGCGCTGGCGGCATACGGCATCAAGTGGGGCTGTAACCAGAACGAGAGCGGTAACGCGTACTTCACCGGAGCCTGCCCCGGGAGGACCAACACCCAGACGATCGAAGTGGAGTACCAGCCCGTCTATACCGTGTCGCTGCTGCCCGGTGGCGGGTCGACGAACACCACCCAGCTCGTCACGGAGACGAGCACGACGACCATCGATTCGGTGGCGAGCATCGCCCAGCAGCCGTCGTCGGCATGCCCGGCGGGCGCACAGCCGAGTCCGGGGCCGACCCACCTCGCGCAGGGCGTCTACAACCAGGTCACCGACACGGTCTGCCCGACGACGTGGAGCAACGCCAACTACTTCACGTCAGGCGAGGGTTGTCGCTTCGGCTGCTACGTGCCGGCGCTCAATAGCGCTCCGCAGGAGAGTGCGCTGCTCTTCACGGTTGGCTACCACTCGATCGTGCTGGCGTGCACGGGTTACCCGGGTGCGCCAAGCGGGAACTGCGCGAACACCATGCCGTCGAGTCCCGTGAGCGTCATCGAGAGCGGGGCCAACTCCGCGCCAACGCAGCAGGTCATACAGGTGCAGGCCAACTACACGACCGGGACGAACTGGGAGACGTCGCAAACCTCGTCGAGCAGCTGGGACGTGAGTACGAACCTCGGCTTCTTCGGCGGGGAGCCGATGGGCGGGGTCGGGGGCGGGTACAGCAGCGGCACCTCGACGACCAATTCGGTGGGCGGCAACGTGCAGTCGTCGGTCAGCTACACCGTCTCGAATTGGCAGACCAATCCGACCTTCAGCAACCCTGTCAATTTCCCGCAGAATGGCCAGTGGACATATGTCACATCCTCCATCAACGTGCCGAACGCGCAGGGCGATACGGCAAGTGCCGCGAGCAGCGTGGGTTACCAGGCGGCGACGAGCGAGACGAACTCCGGCTACGTGCCGACGCCGGCGTTGTTCGGCGGCAGCGGCCCCGCGCCCGTCTGTGCATCGTCGCAACGCTCGGCCTGCGATCAGGTTGCCCAGACGGCGGGCTGGGGCAGTGGCGAGAATCTGAACGGATACGTCCAGGGCTCGACCGCCTCCTTCGGCATCAAGGCAGAGGATGGACTGGCCGTCGGGACCGCATCCCCGGCGATCGTCGACAACTTCTACTTCGCGGACCAGTGGAACCTGGTGGGTGGGCAGCCGTACAGCAGCTTCGACGGCTACGGCCCCGGCCTCGTCGCCTTTTCGGAACTGCAGATCCAGAACCAGTCGGATATCTTCGGTGGCAGCCTCGACACCAGCGGCACGGCACAGCCGGTGACCCCGTCGTACGTGGGTGGAGCGGGCAACGTCGGCGGCACGACCACCTACTACAACGCGCAGGGACAGGTCAGCGACGGCCCACAGGCGGGTGGTTACCAGACGATCGGCCTCGATCTCTGCGCGCCGCCGGTGCTCACGTCCGAGATGTGGACGAGTGGCTGCGATACCGATCCCATGCTGGTCGGGGCCGGCTCGCCGCCCGCCACCGTCGCCGGTGCAAACCCGACGATCCTGGTCAACGGCGCGCCGGCGACCCTTGACAACGGTCAGCCAAGCTTCTTCATGCCCGGGACGCTCACCTGCGAGCCCGGGACGTGGTCAGGTGATCCGACGTTCGCGTACAGCTGGCAGGTCTGGCTCCCCACCACGAGCATCTGGGCGCCGGTCACGAAGGCGAACGGCACCGTCTCCCAGAACGGGCAGGCGTTCACGCCGAAGACGCCCGGTGGCTACACGTGCGATGTGACTGCGACGAACGCGGCGGCCCCGTCGGGGGTGTCAGCGCAATCGGCCTCGATCCTCGCGAACCCGCCGACCTGAACCCGGTCAGACGATCTTCAGCGGCTTCTTGATCCGTGCCAGCGGATCCTGGGTGCGCATGCCGTGGAGGCGCTCGGCCAGCTGGCGGATTGCGACGGCAGCGGGCGAATCAGGCGCGCTGATCGTGAACGGCACGCCGATGTCGCCGCCCTCGCGCAGCGCCGGCTCGAGCGGGATCTCCGCGAGCAGCGGCACCTCGAGATGGCTGGCAAGCGATGCGCCGCCGCCGGAGCCGAAGAGATCATCGCGCTCGCCGCAGCAGGGGCACACGCGGTACGACATGTTCTCGATCACGCCGATCACGCGCATGTTGACGCGCTCCGAGACTGCCGCCGCCCGCTCGGCGACGCGCTGCGCAGCCGCCTGCGGCGTGGTGATCACGACCGCCTCGGCGTTCGGCACGAGCCCGCCGAGCGAGATCGCGATGTCGCCCGTGCCCGGCGGCATGTCGATCAGCAGCACGTCGAGCTCGCCCCAGTGGACGTCGGACAGGAACTGCTGCATCGCCTTGTGGAGCATCGGGCCGCGCCAGAGCACCGCGCCACCCTCCTCCATGAAGTAGCCGATCGAGATCGTCTTCAGCCCGTGCGCGACGGGGGGCACGATCATCTTGTCGACCGTGACCGGGCGCTGGTGGATGCCGAGCATGCCGGGAATCGAGAAGCCATAGATGTCCGCGTCGATCACGCCGACCTCGAGGCCCAGCTGCTGGAAGGCGATCGCGAGGTTGACCGTCAGCGACGACTTGCCAACGCCGCCCTTGCCCGAGGCGACGGCGATCACGCGCGTCTTCGGGGAGATGCTCAGCTCACCTGCGGGCTTCGGCGGACGGCCGCCGCGCAGCTTGGTGGCGAGCGCGGCGCGCTGCTCCTCCGACATGGCGCCAAACTCGATCGCCACGCGCTCGACGCCGGGCACGGAGCCAACCTCGCGCGTCACGTCGTCGTTGATCGTCGCCTTCAGCGGGCAGCCGGGAATCGTCAGCGTCACGCCGACGGTCACATCCCCGCCGTCGATCGCGATGCTCTTGATCATGTCGAGCGAGACGAGGTCCTGCTTCAGCTCCGGGTCGATCACCCGCGTGAGGGCCTCGCGAATCTGGTCTTCGGTCAACGCCATGCCTGCAGGCTAGCCGCACTGTGCCAATCTGGATCCGGATCCAGATGTGCGCGAAAAAGATCAATTTGGGCCCGGCCCCAAATTGATCTTTTTCGCGTCATTCTGGGGCCGGCCCCAAATTGACCAGCTGGCGTCAGGTCTGCGGACCGTCGAGCGTGCGGATCACGAGGCCGTCGAGCGTCTTCGGATAGAAGTACGTGCTCTTCTGCGGCATCACCTCGCCGGCCAGGGCGACGGCCTCGACCTCGCGCACCGTCGGCGCGCGCAGGATGAAGCCCACGTCGCCCGACTCCTCGACCTTGGCAGCGGCATCGTCGGAGTAGGCGGTGTAGCGGATGCGGTGGGTTTTGGCGACGACATCGGCGGGCAGGTCGAGCAGCGGGCCGAGCACGCGCTCCTGCAGCATCACGGCGTCGATGCGGTCGAGCGGGGAGTCGGCCGACGGCGCCTTGGCGGGTGCGCTCACGAGCAGCGGGGCCAGGCCCTGGCGGACGAGGCCGAAGACGCCATGGTCGTGGGGGATCTTGGCCATCGCCGTCTCGAGCTGGGCGACGCCGTCGCCGGCCTCCTGGACGGAGAAGCCCGCTTCGCGCAGCAGCTCCGGCAGTCGCTCCTGCGTGGCGGCGGCGACGCCGCTGACGATGCGGTGGATCGGGAAGATGACCAGACCGGGCGAGGCGCCGTTCGTCAGGAACATCATCATCGAGTTCGCGGACGGGTCCTGCGGGAACGCATCGCGGTAGGCGAGGGCGGTCGCGTAGCGATGGTGGCCGTCGGCGATCAGCAGGCGGCGCTCCGCGAGGATGTCGTGGATGCGCTCCTGCAGGGCCTCGTCGGTGACGCGCCACATGCGCAGGTGCGTGCCGTGGTCATCGGTCAGGTCAACGATCGGCAGCGGCTCGGAGCCGAGGCGAAGTGCGGCATCGATGTCGCCGTACGGGTCGTCGTACGTGACGAGGATCGGAGACGGCTGGGCATGCGTGGTGCGGAGCAGACGCAGACGGTCGTCGACGATGTTCGGCATCGTGCGCTCGTGTGGGAGGATCGTGCCCTCACCGCGCGGCAGGCCGACGAGCGCGATCATGCCGGTGCGCACGCGCGTCACGCCGTCGGGGCCGGTGAAGGTCTCCTCGGTGCGGTAGAGGCACGGCACCTCCTCCTCCCGCAGCGTGCCGTCCTCGCGCCACTCGTCGAGCAGGCGACGGGCGTTCTCGGCGCGGCCGACGTCGGGGAGGATCAGACGCACGACGTTGCGGTTGCTACGCGCCACGAGCCGCATGCGGTCGGCCAGCTGGATGACGTCGTACGGCGGCGCGACCACGCTGTACGCCGGGTGGCGCTTCGGGTCGTAGCGCAGCCCGCGGAACGGGCGGACGTCGAGGTGCTCAGGCTGGGTGCTCACAGCCGCAGCATGGTATCGGCGCTCGCCTATTCCGGGTCCGCTCGTGCGCACGTGTCGCGTCCCGCCGGGGACTAGACTCATCACGTGTCTGCAGAAGCCCGCACCGCCGTCCGCGATCTCGTCGAGGGGCAGCTCGTCGATTCGACGTTCGCCGTGATCCGCAAGGATCGGCGCCGCACGCGCACGGGCTCGCCGTATCTCGCCCTCGAGCTGGCCGACAAGACCGGTCGCGTGAAGGCCACGATCTTCGACGACGCCCCGATTCTCGATGGGCGCTTCGAGGCCGGTGACGTCATCCGCGTGCTCGGCAGCGTGGAGGAGTACCGCGGCCGCCCGCAGATCGTCGTGCGCTCCGTCGAGCAGGCCGAGGTCGCGCCCGACGCCCTCGAGTTCACCCCCGGCGCGCGTCGCGACGTCGACGACCTCGAGGGCTTCTTGGAGTTCCTGGCCGAGGACATCGCCGACGAGGGGCTGCGCAACCTCACGCGGGCGGTGCTCAACGACGTGGCCTTCCGGACCGCGTTCCGCGCCGCGCCGATGAGCGTCGAGCAGCATCACGCCTACGCGGGTGGCGCCCTGCAGCACACCGTGGCTGTCGCCACCGCTTGCCGCGAGCTCTGGCTGCTGCACCCGCGTCTCGACGAGTCGGTTGTCGCGGCCGCCTCGCTGCTCTTCGCTGTCGGCGCCGCTGATGCCTTCGTGCCCGGCCCCGTGCTCGTGCAGTCGGAGGAGGGGCGTCTGCTCGGCATCCCGCGGCTGTCGACGCGGCGTATCGAGCAGGCCGCGGATCGTCTGGGCACGTCGCGTGACCGCGTCGTCGCCGTCCTGCACTGCATCGACGCCGATCGGGCCAAGACCCCGGAGGCCGCGTGCCTCCATGGCGCCGTGGCGCTCGACGCCGCGGTCTCCGTGGCGCTCGCCCAGGCGGCGGGGCGGGCGGCCGAGGCGCAATAGACTGCGGCCATGCGCCTCGCGCTGGCCCAGCTTGATCCGACCGTCGGCGACCTCGCCGGCAATGCCGCGCTGATTCGCGCTGCGGTCGATCGTGCTGCCGAAGCGGGCGCGGAGCTGGTCGTCACGCCCGAGCTCGCGATCTGCGGCTATCCACCTGAGGATCTCGTGCTGCGTCCGACGTTCGTGGCGGCGTGCGAGGCGGCGGTCGCCGAGCTTGCGGTCGGTCTGCCCGTTCCGGTCATCGTCGGCGGTCCGCACGCGGGTGCGACGGGCGTGTGCAACTCGGCGTTTCTGTTGCGTGACGGCGTGATCGAGGCGCGCTTCGACAAGATGGCGCTGCCGAACTACAGCGTGTTCGACGAGCAGCGCACGTTCGTGCCCGGCGCCGGTCCGGTGATCGTCGAGGTGGCGGGGGAGCGCGTGGGGCTCTCGATCTGCGAGGACATCTGGGTGACGGACGGCCCGGCGCACGCTGCGGCGCGCGATGGTGCGACGCTGATCGTCAACCTGTCGGCCTCGCCGTACCACCTCGGCAAGGGCGAGCAGCGCGACGCCCTGATCGCCGCCTTCGCCCGTGACCACGGCGTCGCGGTGGGCTACGCGAATCTCGTGGGCGGCCAGGACGAGCTGGCCTTCGACGGTCGCAGCCTGGTCTACGACGCGGCGGGTGAGCTGATTGCGCGCGGCGTGTACTGTGCAGAGGATCTGGTGGTGTGCGA
>JBPCSK010000096.1:0-9798 GCA_051007275.1 Gaiellales bacterium
ACCGCCGCGTCCATCGCGGTCGCCGCACGGGGGAGACGAAGGGCCATGCCCGCGTCAACTTCGGCGAATACGGCCTCAAGGCGATGGGCGAGGGGTGGATCACCGCCCGCCAGATCGAGGCTGCTCGTATTGCCATGACCCGCAAGATCAAGCGCGGTGGCAAGGTCTGGATCACGATCTTCCCGGACAAGCCGGTCACGAAGAAGCCCGCAGAGACCCGCATGGGCTCGGGCAAGGGCTCGCCGGAGTTCTGGGTCGCCGTCGTGCGTCCCGGCCGCATCATGTTCGAGCTCGCCGGCGTCCCCGAGCCGCTGGCCCGCGAGGCCATGATGCTGGCCGCCCAGAAGCTGCCGATCCCCTGCAAGTTCGTGACCCGAGAAGGTGATCTCTTTGAAGGCTAGTGAGATCCGTGAGCTCAGCTCGGACGACGTCGCGCGCAAGGTCGCAGAGGCGCGTCAGGAGCTGTTCAACCTGCGCTTCCAGCACGCCACCGGCGCGCTGGAGAACACGTCCAAGCTGACGGGCGTCCGCCGCGAGCTCGCTCGCCTGCTGACGATCCAGGGCGAGCAGGCCGACAAGATGGAAGGTGGAGCGTCGTGAGCGACGAGAACGAGACCCCGGACGTGGAGGAGACTCCCGTGACTGAGGCCGAGGCCGTCGCCGACGAGGCTCCCGCCGAGGAGGCTGCCCCCGAGGCTGCTGCTGAGGAGGCTGCGCCCGAGGCTGCCGCTGAGGAGGCTGCGCCCGCCGAGGAGGCTCCCGCGGAGGAGCCTGCCGCGGAGGAGGCCCCCGCGGAGGAGGCCGCCGCCGAGGCTGAGCCCGAGGCCGAGCCCGAGCCGGTCAAGGAGAAGAAGAAGCGCCCGCCGCGCAAGAATCGGCCCCGTCGTGTCCGCACGACCGCCGAGGAGCGCGCCGAGCTGCGCAAGAAGTCCGCTGCCGCGCGCAAGCGCCGTCGCGGCGAGTCGGGTGGCGGCGAGTACGTCCGCACGCCGGCCGCCGACAACGACCAGGGCACGCGCCGCGAGCGCCGTGGCGTCGTCACGTCCAACAAGGGCGAGAAGACGATCACCGTCCGCGTCGACGTCCTCAAGGCGCACCCCAAGTACAAGAAGATCATGCGCCGCTCGATGACCCTGCACGCGCATGACGAGCAGAACGCCGCCAACATCGGCGACACCGTCCGCGTCGTCGAGACGCGCCCGCTGTCCCGCACGAAGCGGTGGCGCCTGGTCGAGATCGTCGAGGTGGCCAAGTGATCCAGCAGGAATCCCGACTCCGCGTCGCCGACAACACCGGCGCCCGCGAGATCCTCTGCATCCGCGTCCGCGGCGGCTCGCACCGTCGCTACGCGGCCGTCGGCGACATCATCGTCGCCACGGTCAAGCAGGCGACCCCGAACGGCTCGGTCAAGAAGGGCGAGGTCGTCCACGCCGTGGTCGTGCGCACCACCAAGGCGCATCATCGCGACGACGGCACGAACATCCGCTTCGACGACAACGCCGCGGTCATCATCGACCCGGCCGGCAACCCGCGCGGCACGCGCATCTTCGGGCCCGTCGCCCGTGAGCTGCGCGAGAAGAACTTCATGCGCATCGTCTCGCTCGCCCCGGAGGTGCTCTGATGAGCAGCATCGGCATCAAGACCGGTGACACCGTCGAGGTCATCACCGGCAAGGACCGCGGCAAGCGCGGCAAGGTCGTCTCGGCTGATCCCAAGACCGAGCGCGTTGTCGTCGAGGGCCGCAACCTGGCCAAGCGCCACCTGAAGCCCCGCCCGATCCCGGGTGGCCAGCAGATGGCTCCCGGCGGCATCTTCGAGCAGGAGCAGCCGCTGCGCCGCTCGAACATCATGCTCGTCTGCCCGTCGTGCGACAAGACGACGCGCGTGGCCAAGAAGGCCGACGACGCCAAGGTCCGCGTCTGCAAGCAGTGCGGAACGGAGATCGACAAGTAATGGCTGATACCGCTACCCACATCCCCCGGCTGAAGGAGCGCTACGAGCGCGAGCTCAAGCCGCAGCTGATCGAGAAGTTCGGCTACTCGTCGTCCATGCAGGCGCCGAAGCTGGTCAAGATCACGCTGAACATGGGCGTCTCCGACGCGAAGACGGATTCCAAGGCCCTCGATCACGCCGTCGAGCAGATGACGCAGATCGCAGGTCAGAAGCCGATCATCACGCTGGCCCGCAAGTCCATCGCCGGCTTCAAGCTGCGCGAGGGCATGCCGATCGGCTGCAAGGTCACGCTGCGCGGCGAGAACATGTACGAGTTCCTCGATCGTCTCACGACGGTCGCGCTGCCCCGCATCCGCGACTTCCGCGGCATCAGCGCCAAGTCCTTCGACGGACGCGGCAACTACTCGCTCGGCATCCGGGAGCATATCATCTTCCCGGAGATCGATTACGACCGGATCGACCAGGTCCGGGGCATGGACATCACCATCACCACGACTGCGGCAACCGACGACGAGGCGCGCGAGCTCCTCACGCTCTTCGGCATGCCGTTCCGAGAGGCCTGAGAGATATGGCGAAGACTGCTCTCCGCATGAAGGCCGCTCGCCCGGCCAAGTACAAGGTTCGCGCGTACTCGCGCTGCCAGAAGTGCGGCCGCCCGCGCGCGGTCTACAAGAAGTTCGGCCTGTGCCGCATCTGCCTCCGGCAGCTCGCGCACGAAGGCGTGATCCCCGGTATGACGAAGTCGAGCTGGTAGCACCATGGTCAACGATCCCATCGCAGACATGCTGACCCGCATCCGCAACGCCAACACGGCGCTGCACGACAAGGTCATCATGCCCACGTCCCGCAGCAAGCGCGAGATCGCACGCATCCTGCACGAGGAGGGGTACATCGCCTCCTGGTCCGAGGAGGCCGCGACCCCGCAGCCGCTGCTCGTCATCGAGCTGAAGTACGGCCGCAACCGCGAGCGCGTGATCTACGGGCTCAAGCGCGTGTCCAAGCCCGGCCGCCGCATGTACGCCCCCAAGGACCGGCTGCCCCGCGTCCTCGGTGGCCTCGGCACCGCCATCATGTCCACCTCGACCGGCATCTGCACTGCCGCGGACGCCGCCAAGCGCGGCGTCGGTGGCGAAGTGCTGTGCTTCATCTGGTAACGCCATGAGTCGCATCGGCCGCCGCATCATCACCGTCCCTGACGGAGTCACCATCGACGTCGCCCCCGGGCGCGTCACGGTCACCGGTCCCAAGGGCACGCTCGAGCAGAACATCTCGCCCGACATGAAGGTCAACGTCAACGACGGCGAGATCACCATCGAGCGCCCCACCGATCGCCCGAACCACCGCGCGCTCCACGGCCTCACCCGCAGCCTCCTCGCCAACATGGTGGAGGGCGTCTCGAACGGGTACGTCAAGGAGCTCGAGATCCAGGGCGTCGGCTACCGCTGCGCCGCCCAGGGCAAGAACCTGGAGCTCGCGCTCGGCTACTCCCATCCGGTCAAGTACGACGCACCGGAGGGCATCGAGTTCGAGGTCCCGCAGCCCACGCAGATCATCATCCGCGGCATCGACAAGCAGCGCGTCGGCCAGGTCGCGAGCGAGATCCGGAAGCTGCGCCCGCCGGAGCCGTACAAGGGCAAGGGCATTCGCTACGCGGGCGAGCACGTCGCCCGGAAGGTCGGTAAGCGCGCATGAGCAAGATCACTCCGAAGGAAGCTCGCGACCGCCGTCATCGGCGCGTCCGCGGCAAGATCACCGGCACCGCCGAGCGTCCGCGCCTGGCCGTGTTCCGCTCGAACTCGGACGTGTACGTCCAGGTCATCGACGACGTCAAGGGGCACACCCTGGCGGCGGCCGACTCGCGCGCCGTCAAGGACGGCGACAAGTCGGCCAAGGCGAAGGCCACGGGCGTCCTCATCGCCGAGCGCGCGAAGGCCGCCGGTGTCAGCAATGTCGTGTTCGACCGTGGTGGATACCTCTACCACGGCCGTGTCAAGGCGCTCGCCGAAGGCGCGCGCGAGGGAGGTCTGCAGTTCTGATGGCAAGCCGCGTAGGTACGGACGCCCAGGGCCGCGAGCTCCACGAGCGCGTCGTCGAGATCAACCGCGTCGCGAAGGTCGTCAAGGGCGGCCGTCGCTTCAGCTTCACCGCGCTCGTCGTGGTGGGTGACGAGATCGAGCAGGTCGGTGTCGGCTACGGCAAGGCCAACGAGGTCCCCGTTGCGATCCAGAAGGCGATCGAGGACGCGAAGAAGAACCTCTTCACGGTCCCGCGTCACCACACGACGATCACGCACGAGATCACCGGCGTCTACGGCGCCGGCCGCGTGCTCCTGAAGCCCGCCTCGCAGGGTACCGGCGTCATCGCCGGCGCCGGCGTCCGCGCGGTGCTGGAGCTCGCCGGTCTCAAGGACGTGCTGGCGAAGTCGCTCGGCACGTCGAATCCGATCAATCTCTGCCGTGCCGCCGAGGTCGCCCTGCGCAGCCTCCGCCGCCCGGAGGAGGTCGCGGCGCTCCGCGGCAAGCAGGTCCACGAGATCCTGCCCCAGGGCGGAAGCCGCAAGAAGACCGCTGACGCGGCAGCCGCTGAGGCAGCCGCCGCAGAGGTGACCGCATGAGCATCAAGGTCACTCAGGTGAAGTCGTCGATCGGCGTCCAGAAGGAGCATCGCGGCACGCTGCGCGCGCTCGGTCTGCGCCGCATCGGCCACACGCGTGTCCACCAGGACTCGCCGAGCCTGCAGGGCATGCTGCATCAGGTCGGCTACCTCCTGAAGATCGAGGAGGTCGACGCCGCATGAGCGAGCCCATCACTCTCAGCAACCTGAAGCCCGCGCCGGGCGCCCAGAAGTCGCGCAAGCGCGTGGGCCGCGGCAACGGCAGCGGCAACGGCAAGACCGCCGGTCGCGGTCAGAAGGGCCAGAAGTCGCGCTCGGGCAGCCACAACATGCGCCCCGGCTTCGAGGGCGGTCAGATGCCGCTCTACATGCGCACCGGCAAGCTCCGCGGACCGCACATGAAGAAGTCGATGCCGATGGGGCCGTTCCGCACGCAGACGGAGATCGTCAACGTCGGCTCGGTCGGCGAGAAGTTCAGTGCCGGCACGGTCGTGACGCCCGAGCTGCTCGTGCAGTCCGGTCTCCTCAGCCGCGTCAAGCATCCGGTCAAGGTCCTGGGCGAGGGCGACCTCGGTCATGCCCTCACGATCCATGCGCATGCCTTCTCGGCTTCGGCCAAGGCGAAGATCGAGGCCGCCGGTGGCACCGTCGTCCTGATCGAGCGCACCGCAGCGGCCGAGTCCGAGTAGAACCGGGTAGGCTGGGAACGTGCTCGCCGCAGTCGCCAACGCCCTCCGGGTTAAGGAACTCCGCAATCGCATCCTGTTCACGGCTGCGATGCTGCTCCTGTACCGCGCGGGCTCGTGGCTGCCGACGCCCGGCGTCAACACCGCCGAGGTCCAGAACCTCTTCAGTGGCGGGGCAGGCTCGACGATCCTCGGCTACCTGAACCTCTTCTCGGGCCAGGCGCTGCAGAACCTGTCGTTCTTCGCGCTCGGGATCATGCCGTACATCACGGCGTCGATCATCATGCAGCTGATGGCGGTGGTCGTGCCGAGCCTCGAGGCGCTCCAGAAGGAGGGCGAGGCGGGGCAGAAGAAGATCACGCAGTACACGCGCTACCTGACGGTGATCCTCGCGCTGCTGCAGTCGATCGGCTACGTGATCCTCTTCCACAACGGCTCGGTGCTCGGCGGCACGAACTCGCTGACCAGCCTGACGCCGCGGTCGTTCATCCTGATCGTCGTGACGCTCACCGCCGGCACCACCGTGCTGATGTGGATGGGCGAGCTGATCACGCAGCGCGGCATCGGCAACGGTCAGTCGCTGATCATCTTCGCGTCGATCCTCACCTCGCTGCCCGTCGGCGTCCGCGCCTGGGCAAGCTCCGGCACCTTCCAGCGCCTGAGCCTGCCGATCATCGTGCTCGCCGTGATCGTCGCGGTGGTCTACGTCAACGAGGGCCAGCGTCGCATCCCGATCCAATACGCCAAGCGCATGGTGGGCCGCCGCATGACCACGGGCGGCTCCACGTACATGCCGCTGCGCGTCAACATGGCGGGCGTGATCCCGGTCATCTTCGCGGTGGCCGTGCTGTTCCTGCCGCCGACGATCGGTCAGCTCGTGCCGGCGCTGAACTTCCTCGCAGACTGGTTCGCACCGGCCTCATGGGCGTCACTGATCCTCGAGTTCGGCCTGATCGTGATGTTCTCGTTCTTCTACACCGCGGTGCAGTTCAATCCGACGGAGCAGGCCGAGAACCTCAAGAAGAACGGCGGGTTCATCCCCGGCGTCCGTCCGGGCCGCCCGACCGCGCAGTACCTCGATCGCGTGATGACGCGCCTCACGCTGCCAGGCTCGCTGTTCCTCGGCACGATCGCCGTCGCGCCGACCATCTTCATCAAGTACGGCGGCTTCTCGCAGGCCGTCGCCCAGGCCCTCGGTGGCACGTCGATCCTGATCGTCGTGGGCGTCGCGCTCGACACCATGCGCCAGATGGAATCGCAGGTGATGATGCGGCACTACGAGGGCTTCCTGAAGTAGTGCCAGGCGCGTACCTCATCTTCGGCCCGCCCGGTGCCGGGAAGGGAACCCAGGCGCCGCGTCTCGCAGAGCGCCTCGCGATCCCGCACATCTCGACCGGTGACATCCTGCGCGCCAACGTCAAGGGCGGCACGCCGCTCGGCGTCGAGGCCAAGGGCTACATGGACGCTGGTGACCTCGTCCCCGACGAGCTCGTCGTGCGCATGCTCGGCGATCGCCTGGCCGAGCCCGACGCCGCCACGGGCTTTCTGCTCGACGGCTTCCCGCGCAACGTCGCGCAGGCCGACGCGCTCGACGCCATGCTCGCGGACCGGGGGTCGCCGCTCGACTGCGTCCTCGTCCTCGACGTCTCCGAGGAGGAGGTCGTCCGGCGCATCTCCGGTCGCCTGACTGCGCCGAACGGCCGCGTGTACCACGAGCTCTACGACCCGCCGAAGACGCCCGGGATCGACGACGACGAGGGGCTGCCGCTGACTCGCCGCCCCGACGACGAGCCCGAGGTCGTGCGCAACCGCTACCAGAACGTGTATCTCGCCCAGACGCTGCCCGTCCGCGCGCACTACCAGCAGGCTGGAGTGCGCGAGGTCGCGATCGACGGGATCGGCACGACCGACGAGGTCGCCGCGCGGATCGACGCGGCGCTGCCCGCGTGATCCACCGGAAGTCCGCCCGAGACCTCGACCGCATGGCCGCGGCGGGGACGATCGTGGCCGAGACGCTGGCCCTGCTCGCCGAGGCCGCGCGACCGGGCATGTCGACGCTCGATCTCGACGAGCTCGCCGAGAACCACATCCGCGCTGCCGGCGGCGTGCCCACGTTCAAGGGCTACCGCGGCTTCCCCGGCTCGATCTGCGCCTCGCCCAACACGATGATCGTGCACGGCATCCCGAGCGATGAGGTGGTGCTCGCCGATGGCGACATCCTCTCGGTCGATGTCGGCGTCACGCGCCAGGGCTTCGTCGGCGACTCCGCCGTCACGATCGCCATCGGCGACGTGCCGGAGCGCACCAAGGAGCTCCTGCGGACCTGCCAGGCGTCGCTCCAGGCCGCCGTCGAGGTCTGCCAGGTCGGCGGCCGCCTCGGTGACATCGGCGCCGCCGTGCAGGGCGTGGTGGAGGGGGCCGGCTTCGCCGTCGTGCGCGACCTCGTCGGCCACGGCGTCGGCCGCTCAATGCACGAGGATCCGCAGGTCAAGAACTACGGGCAGGCCGGCACCGGTGCGGAGCTCAAGGCCGGCATGACGCTCGCGATCGAGCCGATGATCACCGACGGCTCCTACGAGATCCACATCGATGACGACGGGTGGTCGATCTTCACGGTCGATGACTCGCTCGCGGCGCAATTCGAGCACACCGTGGCGATCACCGACGAAGGGCCTCGTGTCCTGACCCTCGTGAACGGCACATCCATCGTCAACCAGCCGATCTGATGGGTATGACGCACCTTTCCGAAACGCTCTGCTACGGTGCCCCTCCGCGCACCGGTGCGGCCATTCGGCCTGCCCTGCGCACCATTCAGTCCGATTCACACCCGAGGGTTCCATGAAGGTCCGTCCGAGCGTCAAGCCGATGTGCGACAAGTGCCGAGTGATCAAGCGATCCGGCATTGTCCATGTGATCTGCGTGAACCCCCGTCACAAGCAGCGTCAGGGGTAGTCAGTGGCACGCATCGCCGGAGTCAACATCCCTCGGGAGAAGCGCGTCGAGATCGGTCTGACGTACATCTACGGCATCGGCCGTTCGACCGCGCAGAGCATCTGCAAGGAGCTCGGGATCGAGTCGCACCAGAAGGTGCGCGATCTCACGGACGAGGAAGTTGCGCGCCTCCGCGCCTACATCGACGCCAACGTCCAGGTCGAAGGCGACCTGCGCCGTGAGCGCTCGGCAAACATCAAGCGTCTGATGGAGATCGGCTGCTACCGCGGCATTCGCCATCGCCGTGGCCTCCCGGTCCGCGGTCAGCGCACGAAGACCAATGCTCGCACCCGCAAGGGTCCGAAGAAGACCGTCTCGCGCGGCCGCAAGGGTTAAGGAAAGGACTCTCCAGCTTCATGGCACCTCCTCGTCGATCTGGTGGCAGCACTCGCGGCCGCACGCGCCGCAAGGTGCGCAAGAACGTGGCCGTTGGCCAGGCGCACATCAAGACGTCGTTCAACAACACGATCGTCGCGCTGACCGACAAGGAAGGCAACGTCCTGGCGTGGAAGAGCGCTGGCGCTGCCGGCTTCAAGGGCTCGCGCAAGTCGACGCCCTTCGCCGCTCAGGTGACCGCCGATCTCTGCGCCCGCGAGGGCATGGAGCACGGCCTCCAGAAGATCGAGGTCTTCCTCAAGGGACCCGGCTCCGGCCGCGAGACCGCCATGCGCTCCCTGCAGGCTGCCGGTCTCGAGATCATCGGCGTCCGCGACGTGTCCCCGCAGGCCCACAACGGCTGCCGCGCCCGCAAGCGGCGCCGCGTCTAGGAGCAGCTGAGCAATGGCCCGCGTTACCGATCCCAAGTGCCGTCAGTGTCGCCGTGAGGGCGTCAAGCTCTTCCTCAAGGGCGAGCGCTGCCTGACCGAGAAGTGCGCCGTCGAGCGCCGCTCGTACCCGCCGGGCCAGCATGGCCGCGGCCGCATCAAGCAGTCCGAGTACCTGCTTCAGCTTCGCGAGAAGCAGAAGGCCCGCCGCTACTACGGCGTCCTCGAGAAGCAGTTCCGCAACTACTACGAGAAGGCCTCGCGTCGCCAGGGCATCACCGGCGAGGAGCTCCTGCGCCTGCTCGAGATGCGCCTCGACAACGTGGTCTATCGGCTCGGCTTCGCCGCGTCGCGCGCCCAGGCCCGCCAGCTGGTGCGTCACGGCCACTTCCATGTCAACGGCCGTCGGGTCAACATCCCGTCGTACCAGGTCCGCGCGGACGACATCGTCTCGCTGCGCCCCGGTGCAGCGGGCGAGGCCGCGGTGCGCAGCGCCACCGACCTCACCGCGTCGGTTGCCAACTGGCTCCAGGCCGACCATGACAACCTCACGGGCAAGGTGCTCCGCATGCCGGACCGTGATGAGATCGATACCCCTGTCCAAGAGCAGCTGATCGTGGAGCTGTATTCGAAGTGAGCACCCGCATGCTTGAATTCCAGATGCCGCAGATCACCCACGAGGAGGTCTCCGCGACCGAGGGCGTGTTCGTCGTCGAACCGCTCGAGCGGGGCTTCGGCTACACGTTCGGCAACTCGCTGCGCCGCGTCCTCCTGTCCTCGCTCGAGGGCGC
>JBPCSK010000097.1:0-1033 GCA_051007275.1 Gaiellales bacterium
CCCGCCGGCGGCGAGCACGATCAGCGCCAGCACGATCTGCCGGTTGAAGAACCGCCGGCGGTACCAGAGCAGCAGCATCGCGAGCCCGACGGCGATGCCGAGGCCGCCGCTGCGCGACTGCGTGAGCACGACGGCCACGAGGAGGATCGCGCGCATGCCCGACAGGAGCCAGCGGTTGCGCGCCGCCCAGCCGTCGCGCGGCCCGACGATCATGGCGATCAGGAACAGGAGCGGCAGCGCGGCCATCACGCCGAGGTGGTTCGGGTCCTCGGAGAACCCGGTCAGGCGGTAGACGCTCGACTGCGACGTGACGCCGTACTGGTCGTACGTCGAGACGACGCCGTAGAGGTTCGCGCCGAGCGCGCGGGCGCCGGGGAAGAACGGCTTGAGGAAGATCGCGTCGAGCTCGATGCCGGTCGTCGAGCGCACCGCCGTCTGCAGCAGGCCGTACGCAGCGCTGATCGTCACGCCGAGGACGAACGCACCGGCGACGCGCCACCACAGCTCCTGGCCGCGCCGCGCGACGTGCGTGATCCCGCAGATCAGGAACAGGGCGAAGATCAGCCACTTGACGATGCCCTTCGTCCACTGGTCGACGGCCTGCGTCGTGTCGAGACCGAGGAACCCGCAGAAGTGAACGCTGACGAGCAGCAGCACGAAGCCGAGCACCACGCTGGAGGCGGTCGACAGCCGCGCATCGCGGCGCACGATGCGGTCGAGCAGGAACAGCCCGACGAACAGCATCTCGAACAGGTCGACGAGCGTCACGCGCCCGGCCACGTCCCACGACATCTTCTGCCACGTCGCCGTCAGCGCGGCGAGCAGCAGCACGCCGTCGAGCAGCGAGATTCCGCGGAGGTGGCGCATGGGCACAGGGTACGCCGTGGGCAGCGGGCAGGTCGAACGGCGGGATCGCGTGCGATGATCGCGTCGATGGCGTCCGAGTCCGCAGCGCAGCCGGCGTGCCCGATCACGTCGCGGTCGGTGCGCTACGGCGTGGCGGTGCTGCTGCTCGTGTTCTACGTCCACGGGT
>JBPCSK010000098.1:0-6343 GCA_051007275.1 Gaiellales bacterium
CCTCGACGCAGAGCCGTTAATCAGCGCGGCGCGCTGGCTCCCCGCCTTCGCCAAGGCCGAGGGCATCCAGCTCGACGTGCTCGACGTCGGTGGCGGTCTCGGCATCCGCTACACGCCCGAGCAGGACATGCCGGATCCAGGGCAGCACACGTGCAATCTGATCGAGGCGATCGCCACCGTCTGCGGCGATGAGGGGATGCCCGTGCCGGAGATCATCGTCGAGCCCGGTCGCTCCATCGTCGGTCAATCCGGCGTGACGCTGTACTCCGTGATCGGAACCAAGACCGTGGGCGACGGCAGCACCTGGGTGGCCGTCGACGGCGGGATGGGCGACAACATGCGCGTGGGCCTCTACGGCGCCACGTACGCGCCCGTGCTCGCCGCCCGGCCCTCGGGCGCGCCGACGGGCACCTACCGGATCGCGGGCCGCCACTGCGAGTCGACGGACGTGCTCGCCGAGGACGTCGAGCTGCCGAATCCGACCGTTGGCGATACCGTCGCGTTCCCCGCCACCGGCGCCTATCACCAGACGATGGCGCACAGCTACAACCTGTTCGGACGACCTGCGGCGGTGCTGGTCGACGGTGGCGCCGCGCGCCTCATCACCCGGCGCGAGACCGCTGCGGACCTCTTCAGCCGCGACGTCTGACGCGTAGGCTTACGGCCATGCCGCCGTTTCGCTTCGCAGGATCGTTCGTGCCGATGGGCGACCAGCCTGCTGCCATCGACGGCATCTGCGAGGGCATCGAGGCGGGGGAGCGCTTCGTCACGCTGCTCGGCGCCACCGGCACCGGCAAGACCGCGACGATGGCCTTCACCATCGAGCGGCTGCAGCGCCCCGCCCTCGTGATGGCGCACAACAAGACGCTCGCGGCGCAGCTGTGCAACGAGTTCCGCGAGTTCTTCCCCGACAACGCCGTCGAGTACTTCGTCTCGTACTACGACTACTACCAGCCCGAGGCGTACATCTCGACGACCGATACGTACATCGAGAAGGATGCGGTCGTCAACGACGACATCGACCGTCTGCGCCACGCGGCCACCGCCTCGCTGCTCGGGCGCCGCGACGTGATCATCGTCGCGTCGGTCTAGTTCATCTACGGCCTGGGCTCGCCCGACGAGTATCAGGAGCGCCTCGTGATCCTCAAGGTCGGCGGTGACACGGAAGGCGGTCGGGATGGTCTCCTGCGCTCGCTCGTCGACATCCAGTACCGACGCAACGACACCGCGCTCGGTCGCGGACGCTTCCGAGCACGAGGCGACGTGATCGAGCTGCAGCCCGCCTACATGGAGACCGCCTATCGCGTCTCGCTCTTCGGAGATGAGGTCGAGTCGATCACGCACTACGACCCACTCACGGGCGAGGTGCTCGGCAAGCTCGATGAGCTGGTCGTCTACCCGGCGACGCACTACGTCACCGACCCCGTCACGATCGAGCGCGCGACGCAGGAGATCATGCGGGAGATGGAGGACTGCGCCCATCGCTTCGAGAAGGACGGCAAGCTGCTGGAGGCGCACCGCATCCGCCAGCGCACCGAGTACGACCTCGAGATGCTCCGCGAGCTCGGGTACTGCAACGGGGTGGAGAACTACTCCCGCATCTTCGAGGGACGGCCGCCCGGGTCGGCGCCCTTCACGCTGATGGACTACTTTCCCGGCGACTTCCTGCTGTTCATCGACGAGTCGCACCAGACCATTCCGCAGATCGGGGGCATGTACGAGGGCGATCGCTCCCGCAAGAACCAGCTGATCGACCACGGCTTCCGCCTGCCGTCGGCACTCGAAAACCGTCCACTGCAGTTCCACGAGTTCCTCGAGAAGGTCGGACAGGGAATCCTCGTGTCGGCCACGCCGGGCGCGTTCGAGCTGCGCGAGGGCGGGCGCGTCGTCGAGCAGATCATCCGCCCGACGGGCCTGATCGACCCGATCGTGGAGCTGCGCCCGACGGAGGGGCAGATCGACAACCTGCTCGGCGAGATCCGGCTGCGTGAGCAGGCCGGCGAGCGCGTGCTGGTCACGACGCTGACCAAGAAGATGGCCGAGGACCTCTCCAACTACCTGATCGAGAACGGGGTGCGCACGCGGTACCTGCACTCCGAGATCGACACGCTCGAGCGCATCCAGATCATCCGTGACCTGCGCCTCGGCGAGTACGACGTCCTCGTGGGCGTGAACCTCCTGCGCGAGGGGCTGGACCTGCCGGAGGTCTCGCTCGTGGCGATCCTCGATGCGGACAAGGAGGGCTTCCTGCGCGGTCAGACGGCCCTGATCCAGACGATCGGCCGGGCGGCCCGCAACGTCAACGGTCGCGTGATCATGTACGGCGACAAGGAGACGGAGTCGATCAAGGGCGCGGTGCGCGAGACGCAGCGTCGGCGCGACATCCAGCTGAAGTACAACGAGGAGCACGGCGTCACCCCTGAGAGCATCATCAAGGGCGTCTCCGATATCGCTGAGTTCCTGTCGCTGGAGAGCCCCAACGTGCCGTCCTCGCGCCGTGGACGCAAGCAGGTGGCGGAGGGGCTCGACCGCAAGGAGCTCCAAAAGCTCTCGGTGGAGCTCGAGGAGGCGATGTTCCTCGCCGCCGAGGAACTGCGCTTCGAGGAGGCCGCCCGTCTGCGCGACGAGATCAAGGGCATCCAACGCGAGCTGCAGGCTCTCTGACGGCCGGCCCCGTCCCGCTGCGACGGAGCCGGCGTGTCAGGAGCGTCAGTCGGTCTGGCAGGCGAGCTCGTAGATCGCCGCCGGTACCTCGGAGTTCGCCTGCGAATCAGCGCAGACCTTGGCGCGATCCATCAGCGCCCAGCTCGGGCCTTCCGCCTGCACGATCACGTTCTCGGTGAACGACGAGTTGGCGTCGTTCGTGCCAACGGTCGGCATCAGCACGGCCCAGCCGTCGGCGCACTTGAAGTCGCCGGCCGCCAGCGTGGCGCCATTGACATCGGCCTGCTCGCCGTACGCCTTGACCCAGGCGTCGAACGTCGCCTGATCGCACGCGGCGGAGCCGCCACCGATCACGCTCTCGGCCGCCGACGAGGCGGCGCTGGATGCGCTGGAGGCGGTGTCACCGCCGCCGCAGCCCACGAGGGCGAGCGCCGCTGCGGCGAGGAGGAGCAGGAGGGGGAGGATGGTCTTCTTCATCCAGTCAGCGTACGCGGTGACGACCCGGACACTCGGGCCGTCACCGCGCTGCCACCGTCACGCGCTCGTCTACGAGCCGGAGCCGACGACTGCGACCGCGTCGATCTCGACGAGGAACCCGCCGAGCGTGCTGCCGACCGTCGTGCGGCAGGGACGATGCGCACCGAAGCGGCGCGCGTAGACCTCGTTGTAGGCGGCAAAGTCACCCGCGAGATCCTGCAGGTGCGCAGTGATCTTCACGACGTCTGCGAGCGTTGCGCCACCCGCGGCAAGCACCTTCTCCAGATTGTCGAAGACCAGCTCGGTCTGGGCGGCGACGTCGTCGCCCTCGACCTCGTTGTTCGCGTTGAACGGCGCCTGGCCCGATGTCCAGAGCATGTCGCCGACCTTGATGGCGGGCGTGTACGGGGCGGACGGCGGCGGTGCGCCCTCCGGGTGCAGCTTCTCCTGCGGCATGGAATCCTCCTCGGTGGAACTCCCGCAGACTACCGTCCGCCGAGGGGCATACGCTCCTGCCATGAGCAGCACCGAGCCCGCTGGGGCGCCCATCGGGCCGGCACCGTATCCCGTGAGCCTCTCCGTCGAGTATCCCGACGGTCCGCGCAACCGGCTCACGGTGTTCTTCCGCCTGATCCTCACGATCCCCGTCGTGCTCCTCCTCGAGCTGTTCATCGGCTACACGTCGTCGGCGACGACCGACGCCAGCGGGGTCGAGACCGCTGCGTCGCTCGGAGGGTTCCTGTTCGTCCCGACCCTGTTCCTGCTGCTCTTCCGGCGTCGCTATCCGCGCTGGTGGTTCGACTTCAACGTGCAGCTGCTCGCCTTCGTCAACCGCGTGCTGGTCTACGTGTATCTGCTGCGCGATGAGTACCCCTCGACCGAGGATCGCCAAGCGCTCAACCTGCGGATCGTGTACCCCGACGCCAAGCGCGACCTGTCCCGCGGCATGCCGCTGATCAAGTGGCTGCTGGCCTTCCCGCACTACGTCGTGCTGTTCTTTCTCGGCATTGGCCTCGCCGTGGTCACGCTGATCGCCTGGTTCGCGATTCTCTTCACTGGGCGCTATCCCCGTGGCCTGTTCGAGTATTCCGTTGGCGTCATGCGCTGGTCGACGCGCGTCAGCTGCTACGCGGTGCTGCTCACGACGGACCGCTACCCGCCTTTCCGCCTCGGCGAGTAGGGCGCACCCGGCCGGCGGGCGCCGGGCGTGCGATTAGGCTGGTCGGATGGCCGTTGAGCAGTCGATCACGATCCGCGGTGCGCGCGAGCACAACCTCAAGGACATCACCGTCGAGCTGCCGCGCAACAAGCTCGTGTGCATCACCGGCCTGTCCGGCTCCGGGAAGTCCAGCCTCGCCTTCGACACGCTCTACGCGGAGGGCCAACGCCGCTACGTCGAGTCGCTCAGCGCCTACGCGCGCCAGTTCCTCGGCCAGATGGAGAAGCCCGACGTCGACGGCATCGATGGCCTGTCGCCGGCCATCTCGATCGATCAGAAGACGACGTCGCGCAACCCGCGGTCGACCGTCGGCACCGTCACCGAGATCTACGACTACCTGCGGCTCCTGTACGCCCGCATCGGTCATCCCCACTGCCCTGAGTGCGGCCGGACCATCACCGGCCAGAGCGCGGAGCAGATCGTCGATCAGGTGCTGCGCCTGCCGGAGGGCACCAAGTTCACCGTCGACGCGCCGATCGTGCGCGGGCGCAAAGGCGAGTTCAAGGACATCTTCGAGCGCCTGCGCGGCGAGGGCTTCACCCGCGTGAAGGTCGATGGCGAGACGCTCCTGCTGGAAGACGAGATCACGCTCGACAAGAAGTTCAAGCATGACGTTGCCGTTGTCGTGGACCGTCTGGTGCTCAAGGACGATCTGCGCCGTCGCCTGACCGACTCCGTCGAGACGGCGCTCCAGCTGGCCGATGGATTGATGGATATCGCGGTGGTCGACGGTGAGACGATGACGTTCTCCGAGCGGTTCGCCTGTCCCGACCACGGTGTCTCGCTCCCCGAGCTCGCGCCGCGCGTGTTCTCGTTCAACAGCCCGCACGGGGCCTGCGCCAACTGCCATGGGCTCGGGGCGCTGCCAGAGCTCGATCCGGACCTGGTGCAGCCAGATCCGATCATCACGCTCGAGGGCGGAGCGCTGCAGCCGTGGAACGTGGCGGGCACGAACTTCTTCGAGCAACTCGTGCTGAGCGTCGCCGAGCGCTTCGCCGTGCCGCTCGACGTGCCGTGGGGCGAGCTGACCGACGAGCAGCAGGGGTGGTTCCTGCGCGGCACCGACGGCGAGCGCATCATGGTCACGTACAAGAACCGCTTCGGACGCAAGCGCGCGTACAGCGTGGCCTGGGAGGGACTGCTCGCAAGCCTCAAGCGCCGCTACGACGAGACCGAGTCGGAGCCGCAGAAGGAGCGCATCGAGGAGTGGATGACGCTGCGTCCCTGCCCCGACTGCCATGGCGCCCGCCTGAAACCCTCCAGCCTGGCCGTGACGGTGGGCGGTCTCTCGATCCACGAGGCCACCGACCAGTCCGTTGAGAAGGCGATCTCGTGGTCGAAGACCCTCGAGCTGTCCGAGACCGAGGGCCTCATCGCCGAGCGCATCCTGCGCGAGATCATCGAACGCCTGTCGTTCCTCAACGACGTCGGCGTCGGCTACCTGTCGCTCAATCGCGGTGCCTCGACGCTTTCGGGCGGTGAGGCGCAGCGCATCCGCCTCGCGACGCAGATCGGCTCCAGCCTCGTTGGCGTGCTCTACATCCTCGACGAGCCCTCGATCGGCCTGCACCAGCGCGACAACCATCGACTGCTCGAGACCCTGACGCGTCTGCGTGACATCGGCAACACGGTGATCGTCGTCGAGCATGACGAGGACACGATGCGCGAGTCCGACTGGCTGGTCGATATGGGCCCGGGAGCGGGGGAGCACGGCGGCCGCGTCGTCGCCGCCGGCACACCCAAGCACGTGATGAAGTCCAAGGACTCCGTCACCGGGCAGTTTCTCAGCGGACGCCGGGCGATCGCCGTGCCCGAGCGACGGCCGCCGGGTGAGGAGTTCCTGGTCGTGCGCGGGGCGCGTGAGCACAACCTCAAGGACATCGACGTCGAGATTCCCGTCGGCCGATTCGTCACCGTCACCGGCGTCAGCGGCTCCGGCAAGTCAACGCTCGTCAACGACGTCGTCCTTCGCTCCATGCAGGC
>JBPCSK010000099.1:0-5883 GCA_051007275.1 Gaiellales bacterium
GTCGATATCGGACAGGTTCTGCTGGATCACCCCCCACAGCGTCCAACCGTATTTGGACATCAGCCCCCACATGCGGGCGCGCGCCACCTTGGCCGGCGTCGCCTCGCCCCAGTACGCGCCGACGAGCTCCTCGAGCTGGGCCAGCGACAGGTCGGACTCGCTCCAGACGTTGCCGAGCTCGAACGACGCCTCGTTCATGCCGGAGTACTCCCAGTCGATCAGGCGGAAGCGCGTCCCATCCCAGAGAAAGTTCTCGGCCAGGAGATCGTTGTTGCACGGCACGAGCGGCTCGGGATTGATGCGCATTGCCTGCTCGAGGCGGCGCACCTGCGGCTCGAACGCGTCGTAGCGATCCGGGAGCGCGAAGCCGCGCTCGCGGCACACCTCGCGATACCCGGCCTGAATGCGGAACATGTCGAAAGGGTCGCGGAACGCCGGACCGGCATGCAGCTGCCGCAGCGCCGCCGCGGCCGGTGCGAGCCGATCGCCGGCCTGCATCGTCTCGCGCGACATCGTCTCCACGTCGTCGAGGAACTCGATCACGAGCATCGCGTTCTCGGGCTGATAGGCGACGACCGACGGCGCGACCCCGGAGGCAGCCGCAGCTACGGAGTTGACGTGCTCGTTGTCGCGATCAATCGCCAGCAGACCGGTGTCAGGGTCCGAGAGGCGGACGACGAACGAGCCCGCCGCGCTGTCGACCCTGAAGTTGTGGTTCGTCAGACCGCCGGAGAGCGATGTGACGGTGCGCGGGCCGCGCAGCTCCTCCACGCCGTCGAACAGCTCGGCCAATCGCGTGTCGTCGAGTTCCATCGTGCCTCCTCTGCTCCGTGGGGAGCGTACCCGAGAGCGCTAGGCTGCGCCCGTGGACGCAGGCTGGAATCACTGGCTGCCGACGGCGCTCCAGGACATCCTCGGTGCCCTCGACGCCTCGGAGACGCGCCGTCGTCGGGCGTTCGAGGCGCTCGCGGCCGGGTCGGATCCGTTGGCGCTGATGGAGTGGGAGCGCTTCCGCATGGTCGCCCCGTCGCGCCTCGACGTGCCCGCGCTGCCGTCAGACCTGGACGCTGAGGAGGCGATCTCCCTGCTCGAGGGTCTCGGGCTCGCGGCGGGCGAGCCGCCGCGACGCGTCGCCCACCCTGATCCGGTCGAGACGGTGCTGACGCTGGAGCACGAGGACGTCCGCGAGTTGGAGCGCCTGCGGGCCGCCATCGAACCCGGCGCGATCGAGACCGCGGTCGAGTCACTGCCCGACCTCGACGCCCCGTTCGGCGGCACCAAGGACGGTCGGAACGATCCGTGCCCCTGCGGCTCGGGCCGCAAGTTCAAGAAGTGCCACGGCGCGTAGGCGCCGTAACGGACCTCAGAAGACGCGCTTGCCGAAGGCGAGGCGATCCTTGTAGTAGCCCTTGTCCCAGCGGGCGAGGGCGATGCCCTGGCCAGACGACTGGATGAAGAGCTGGCTCGAGATCGCCATGCCGGTATGCCCGACGCTGCCGGACGCCGCGTTGACGCCGCCGGGACCGAACAGGAGCACGTCGGCGGGCAGGATCTTGTCGGCCGTGAGGCGCTGCTCGGCGGGGGTATTGGCGGCCATCTCGTAGGTCGTGCGGCCGCCGAGGGCCTTGGCCACCGTGACCGGCGACGTCGGGTCGAGGGCGGTGACGCGCCACACGAAGCCGGAGCAGTCGAAGCCCCCTGCGGTGTTGTTGCCGAACAGGATCTGCGGCTTCTCCGACGTGCCGCCCCAGATGTAGGGCATGCCGATGAAGTCGAAACCGCGCTGGATGGCATCGTGCTGCGGTCCAGACGTGGGCGGCAGCGTTGCGAGCAGCTCGACCGTGTCGATCGCGTCCTGCTTCTCCCAGCCGCCCCACTGCAGCATCTGCGCAGCGCTCCAGATGGCGTCGCCGCGGGATGCCTGCTCGTACCAGGCGTGCTCCTTGCTGTCATCCGTCTGATCCAGGTTGGTCCGCAGCCGCAGCAGGCGCGCCACGATCTCGAACCCGACGCCCGGGCGGGCGACGTAGCCGGCCTGCGCGATCAGCTGCTCGGCACGCGCCGCGGTCGCGTCAAGGCCGGCAGCCGTCACGAAGGCCTGATCGACGTCACCGAGCGTGACGGGCTGCCCGGCCGGAATCTGGCGGACCTTCTTGGCTGCCTTCGGCTGGGCGGCCATGACAAAAGCCGCCAGCGAGGGGCCGTCAAGGATCCCATCGGGATCGATCGTGTCTCCCGTCACGCCGGGAAACGCCCCGGTGTTCAGGACCGTGACAATCGCGCTGCTCACCCAGCTGCGGGTGGTGGGCGCCTGCACGGCGGCGGCGACCGGCTTCTTCTTGACCGGCTTGCGCTTCTTGCGCTTCGCGTCTGCGACGCCGCTGCACGCGACGAGGGCGATCAGGACGAGAGCGATGGTCTTGGTGAGGCGGGATGTAGTCATCGTTGTGATCGACGGTTAAGGGTCTCTCCGTAACCCTGAGGCTATGTTCCTCAGGTGGGGATCGAGACTCTATGGGTACCCCACTCTACACCGCAAGCTCCTGGCGGTTGCGCTTTCGTAACTGTCTCAGGCAAACCTTGAGGGTAAATCGAAAACTTGGCTCTATTGAGCCATAAATGAGCCCTCACATCGACGTAACGGGCAAGTCACGATCGGCCTTAAAGTCTCAACCATTGCCTGAGTAACGTCAGATCGAGGGTCAGATAGCTACCCTCTGTAAAGGTTGAGGGTTATGCTGAGGCGTGCAGCAATGCGGCGATCTGCGACGGGTCATCGAGCAGCGCTCGACCGACGACCGCGCCGACGCAGCCAAGGGCCCGGACCGCCCGCACGTCGTCGGGGGTGGTCACCCCTCCCGCGGCGATTACCGCCGCTCCGGGGACCGCGTCGCGCACGTGGCGAAGCAGCTCCTGGTCGGGACCGGTGAGGGTGCCGTCGCGATCGATGCCCGTGATCAGCAGCGTCTGCACGCCCCGGGCTACCACGGATCGCGCGGCGTCTTCCACGAGGACGCCGGCGTCTTCCACCCAGCCACTGACGCGCACGGTGCCCGCGCGGCTGTCGAGCGCCACTGCGATCGCCGCACCGTGCCGCTCGACGAGGGCTGCGAGCGCGTCCGGATCGCGGAGCGCCATTGTGCCGATCAGCACGCGATCCACGCCGCGCGAGAGGACGTCGTCGACGGCCTCAGCTGAGCGCAGACCACCGCCGACCTGCAGAATCGCGCCTGGTGGCTTCGTCGCGGCGAGCTCGGCGATCAGCGAGACATTGGGCTCCGCGGGCCTGCCGGTGCGCGCTGCGTCCAGATCGATGACGTGGAGCGCGGTGGCGCCCGCCTCCCAGCACAGTGCCGCGCGCGCGCGGGCGTCGTCCAGGTCGTTCGTCAGCACGTGATCGAACTGCCCGTGCAGCAGACGGACGGCCCGGCCATCAATCAGGTCGATGGCGGGATAAAGGCGATAGTCAGCTGGTGTCGATGTCACTGTGTTAGCATGCTAACACGATGAACCACACGACCGACACCAGCGACTGGCGCACCCCGTCCGTCGAACAGCTTGCCGACGTGCTCGTGTCCATCGACGAGCGTGAGGCCATGCTCGCCTTCCTGCGCGACGTGTGCTCGCACAACGAGCTCAGCACGCTCGCCCAGCGCCTCGAGGTCGCACGACTCGTCGATCAGGGCGTGCCGTATGCCGAGGTTGCGCGTCGACTCGGTGCGTCCACGGCCACCGTCACGCGCGTCGCGCAGTGGCTGCGGCACGGTGAGGGCGGGTATCGCGCCGTGCTCGATGCCGAGCGAGCCGACGCATGATCAACAGCACGCTGCGCATCGCCGTCCCCTCCAAGGGACGCCTCGCCGCGCCGACGACGGCGCTTCTGCGGGCGGCGGGCATTCCCGTGCCCACCGACGACCGCCGCCTGCTCGTCCCGATCCCGGATCAGAACGTGGAGCTCCTGTTCGCGCGGACGGACGACATCCCCACCCTGATCCGCGATGGCGCGGCCGACGTGGGCTTCGCCGGCAGCAACCAGCTGCTCGAGCACGGCAGCGAGGGCGTCGCTGAGCTCGCTCGCCTCGGGTTCGGCGCCTGCCGCCTGGACATCGCGGTGCCCGTCGACGCGACGATCCGCTCCACGGATGACCTTGCTGGCCGGCGCATCGCCACCTCCCACCCCGTCGTCCTCAAGGCGCATCTCGCCGATCGCGGCATAGAGGCCACCGTCGTCACCCTATCCGGTTCCATCGAGCTGGCGCCCACGATCGGCGCTGCCGAGGCGGTCTGCGATCTCGTATCCACGGGCGAGACGCTGCGCCAGAACGGTCTGCGCCCGATCGAGACGATCCTGCGCTCGGAGGCGGTGCTGCTTGGTGCCCGAGACCAGCGTGATGCCGCCGATGTCGCTGTGCTGCGCACCGCGATCGAATCGGTGCTGGCTGCGCGCCCCAAGCGCTACCTGATGCTCAACGCCCCCGATGATGCCCTCGACGAGATCGTCGCCCTGCTGCCGGGCATCGATGCGCCCACGATCCTGCCGCTGGCCCGCTCGGACATGCACGCGGTGCACGCGGTGGTGGATGCGTCAGAGCTGCCGCGTCTGCTTCATCCTCTGAAGGAAGCCGGAGCCTCCGGTCTCCTCGTCCTCCCGATCGAGCACCTGATTCCATGACTGACCTCGACATTCCCTGGATCCGCCCCGAGCTGGCCAAGCCCTCGCCCTATCGCTGGCAGGAGGGCATCCCCGACGACGTCGTGGCGCGCTTCGATCTCAACACGCTGCCGCTCAACCCGTCGTGGTGGCCGGGCATCGCTCGCACGATCGCGGCGCAGTCCGTCAGCTCCTATCCCGAGGCCGACTACGCGCCGCTGAAGCGCGCGATCGCCTCCTACCTGGGCATCGACCCGGCCTGCGTCGTGCCGACTGCGGGCGGCGACGAGGCCATCCTGCTGACCGCGTGGCTCGCGCTCGGGCGTGGCGACCGCGCGGTCGTGGGACGCCCCACGTACCAGCTGCACGCCACGAGCGTGCGCATGACCGGCGCCGAGCTTGACCTCGTCGACCCGCTGCCCGGCCCCACGCTGCGTCTCGATCTCGCCACCATCGCGGAGAAGGCCAAGGGGGCCCGGCTGGTCTGGCTCTGCTCGCCGAACAATCCCACCGGCGAGGATATCCCCGCCGACACGATCCGCGAGATCGCCGCCAGCTGCCCCGGTCTCGTCTGCGTCGACCAGGCGTACCTCGAGTTCGGCGGCGCGACCGATCACCTGCCGCTGCTCGCGGAGTGTCCGAACCTCGTGTTCGTGCGCACGTTCTCCAAGGGCTGGGGCATGGGCGCGCTGCGTGCGGGCTACGCCATCGCCAACCCGCTGATCGCCGGTGCGCTGGACGCCCTGCGCCCACCCGGCTCCCTCTCCACCGGCTCCGCCCTCGGTGCCGAGCTAGCCTGCGCCCACGCAGACACCATGCGTCGGGACGCGGCGGCCTACCGCGCCGAGCGCGAGCGCCTCAGCGCCGGTTTTCGCGAGCTCGGTCTCGAGCTGATCGGCGAGGCCGGCAACTTCGTCTGCGCGCGCACCCCGTGGTCGGGCGATGCGCTGTTCGAGCAGCTGGCCAGCCGTGGGCTCGTCGTCCGCACGTTCGGACACGAGCCGCTGCTCGCCGATGCCTTCCGCGCCTGCGTTGCCACCCCAGCCGACGACGACAAGCTGCTGGCCGCACTCGCCGAGCTGCTCGGCAAGCCGGCTCCCGCGGCCGCCGATCCGACGATCGGTGCGAGCACGTTCGGACGCGGCGCGCTAATCGAGCGGCGCACCAAGGAGACCGACATCCGCCTCCGCGCCACGCTCGATGGCAGCGGGCAGGTGCGGGTGGCCACCGGC
>JBPCSK010000100.1:0-7097 GCA_051007275.1 Gaiellales bacterium
CCATCAACGACGTGCTGGTCACCGCCGACCAGCTCGGCCGCATGGCGGTGCTCGAGTGGGCCGTCAATGGCGTCGATCTCGGCCAGCGCGGCTGCGACGGCATCCTCGTGTCGACGCCAGCCGGCTCGACGGGGTACAACCTCTCGGCTGGCGGCTCGGTGATCGAGTGGGGCGTGGATGCCGTGGTCGTCACGTTCGTCGCTCCGCACTCGCTCGACGGTCGTCCGCTGATCCTCGGCCGCGGGCACGAGGTGCGCATCGTCTCGCGCACCCGCGACGTCGGCAGCCGCGTCGTCGTCGACGGCCACGCGCAGGCGCACCTCGCGAAGGGCGAGACCGCGATCATCCGCATGGCGCCGGAGACCGCGCGCCTGGCGATCCTGCCGGACCGACCGTTCCTGTCCCGGTACCGCGACAAGTTCGGGCACTAGCCATGCTCGAGCGGCTCCAGGTCGACAACCTCGTCGTCCTCCGCTCGGCGGAGATCGAGCCCGCGCCGGGCATGACCGTGATCACGGGCGAGACCGGCGCCGGCAAGACGATTCTGGCCGGGGCGCTCGGGCTGGTGCTCGGTGCGAAGGGCGAGGCCGGTCTGGTCGGTCCACATGCCGAGCAGGTCGAGGTCGAGGCGACCTTCCGCATCACCGCCGAGATGCTTCGCGACGATGCGTTCGAAGGCGTCCGCGAGCTCGTTGATGACGTCGATGACGGACTGCTCGTGTCGCGCCGGCTCGGCGCAGACGGACGCGGCCGCACGTTGGTGCAGGGGCGCAGCGCCACGCGCGGCGCGCTCGAGGATGCGGGTGGTCGCCTCGTCGGCGTCGTCTCGCAGCACGAGTCCCGCCGGCTGGCCAAGCCCGCCGCGCAGCGCGCGATCCTCGATGCCTTCGGGGGAGAGAAGCAGGCCGACAAGGTGACGGCGATGGCTGCCGCCTGGCGGGCTCTCGTCGCGGCGCGCCCCGACCGCGAGCAGGCCGAGACCGAGGCCGCCGGTCTGGCCGGGCGCATCAGCGAGCTGGAGGGGATCGCCGAGCGCATCGCCGAGCTCCAGCCGCGCGTCGGCGAGCTCGACGAGCTGGAAGCCGAGCGTCAGCGGCTGCGCTACGCCGACGTGCTCGCCGAGGGCACGTCCGGTGCTGCCGCGCTGCTGTCGCCCGACGACGGTGCGGGCGCGCTGGGGCTCACGGGCGAGGCCGAGCGCGCGGTGCGTGCCGCGGCCGAGCGCGATCCCGGGCTCGCACCGATTGCCGATGAGCTGCGCGAGGCCGTGATCCGCCTCGAGGAGGCCTCGCGCTCGCTGCACGCCTACGCGGACGGTATCGAGCACGATCCCGCGCGCCTGGAGCAGGTCGAGGCGCGCCTCGACCGCCTCACCGACCTCGTCCGCCGCCACGGTTCGCTGGACGAGGCGATCGCGGCGGGGGAGGAGGCCGAGCGTCTGCTCGCCGTTGCGCGCGGCGACGCCGGCGGACTCGATGCGGTGCGCGCGGCCGAGGCGAAGGCGCAGGCCGAGGCGACGGCGGCCGCGGCCACGCTCACCAAGGCGCGCGCCGCGCTGGGACCCAAGCTCGCGAAGGCCGTGCAGGGCCACCTCGCCGACCTCGGCATGGCGGATGCAACCGTCGAGATCGAGCTCGCCGAGCGAGACCTGGGCGCAGCCGGCGCCGATGAGGTCCGGGTCCTGCTGGCACCCAATCCGGGGCTCAAGCCCGCACCGATCGCCGATGCCGCATCCGGCGGTGAGCTGTCGCGCGTCGCCCTGGCGCTGCGCGTCGCCGCCCACGATCGCGACGCCGTGCCGACCCTGGTCTTCGACGAGGTCGATGCCGGCGTCGGCGGCGCCACGGCCGTTGCCGTCGGGCAGAAGCTGCGCGAGCTCGCGGGCTCCACGCAGGTGATCGTGATCACCCACCTCGCTCAGATCGCCGCGCTGGCCGACCGTCACTACCGCGTCCTCAAGGTGGCGGGTGACCCGACCGAGACCACGATCGAGGTGCTCGATGACGACGGTGTCGATGCGGAGCTCGCGCGCATGCTCGGCGGAGACGCCTCGGCCACCGAGGCGCTCGAGCTGGCGCGCAGGCTGCGGGTGCGTGGCTGATGCGCGTCGTCGATCTCACGCAGCCGCTGTCGCCCGCGACGACGCCCTGGCCCGGTGAGCAGCCGGTGCGCATCGCGGAGCAGGCGAACGTGCCCGCCGACGGGTACTACGCGCGCCGGGTCGACCTCCACGAGCACACGGGCACGCACTTCGATGCGCCGGCGCACTTCGTCGAGGGTGGCGCGACGGTTGACGAGATCGCGGCCGGCCGGCTCGTCGTGCCGGTGCGCGTCGTCGATGTCTCCGGTCAGGCCGCCGACGACCCCGACTATGCCGTCACGGTCGACGACATTCGCGCGATGGAGCGCGAGCACGGCGAGCTGGCGCCCGGTGAGGCGCTCCTCGCGCTGACGGGGTGGGACATGCACCTCGCGGATCCGGAGCGCTACGTCGGTGCCATGCGGTTTCCTGGCTTCGGCGCGGACGCGGCCGAGCTCGTCGTCGATCGCGGCCTCGCGGGCATCGGCATCGACACGCTGTCGGTCGACCGCGGCTGCGACGACACCTTTCCGGTGCATCACCGCACGCTGCCCGCCGGCCTCTGGCAGCTCGAGGGGCTCGTCGGGCTCGACCTGATCCCGGCCGTCGGCGCCATGCTCGTCGTCGGCGTGCCGCCGGTGGTGGGCGCGTCGGGCTTCCCGGCCCGCGTGCTCGCGCTCGTGCCGTAGCGTACTGCCGTGCGCCGCTGCGGTCGACTCGGGGCGTGCGCGTCAGGGTGGTGATCCGGTGCGGATGTCCCAAAGGGGTCAGACCCTGTTGGGACATAGTCGCCGTGTTCAGCAGGCCGACAGCGCCATTCATGCCCCAACACGGACTGACCCCTTTGGGACATCCACACTGGAACTCCGCCGGACCCCGCATCCGGCGGGCTCGGACCGGACGCCACCGGGCGTCCGCTGCATGGCATCCGACACCCCGACTAGTGTGCTGGGAGTCAGTCCACGGAGGAACGAGATGGCGGAGACCAAGACCCGGTACGTGTTTATCACCGGTGGAGTCGTCTCCTCTCTCGGCAAGGGCATCACCGCCGCCTCGCTTGGGCGCATCCTCAAGTGCCGCGGTCTGCGCGTCGCGGTGATCAAGCTGGATCCGTACATCAACGTCGATCCCGGCACGATGAGCCCGTTCCAGCATGGCGAGGTGTTCGTCACGGAGGACGGCTCGGAGACCGACCTCGACCTCGGCCACTACGAGCGCTTCATCGACGAGAACACGTCGAGCCTGTCGAACGCCACCGCCGGTGCGATCTACGACAGCGTGATCCGCCGTGAGCGCCGCGGCGAGTACCTCGGCTCGACCGTCCAGGTCATCCCGCACATCACCGACGAGATCAAGCGCCGCGTCACGCGCGTGTCGGAGGCCGAGGCCGTCGACGTCGTGCTCGTCGAGATCGGCGGCACCGTCGGCGACATCGAGAGCCTGCCGTTCCTCGAGTCGATCCGCCAGCTGCGCAACCAGGTCGGCAAGGACAACGTCTGCTACGTCCACTGCACCCTGGTGCCGATGGTGGAGGCGGCCGGCGAGCTCAAGACGAAGCCCACGCAGCACTCGGTCAACGAGCTGCGCCGCATCGGCATCACGCCCGACATCGTGGTGTGCCGCGCCTCGCATCCGATCACGCGCGACCTCAAGGACAAGATCGCGCTGTTCGCCGATCTCGACCCCAACCACATCCTCGCCTGCGAGGACGCGTCGAACATCTACCGCGTCGCGCTCGCGCTGCACGAGCAGGGCTTCGACGACCTCGTGCTCGACGGCTTCGGCATCACCGCGCCGGCCGCGGACATGACGGAGTGGACGGCGCTCGCCGACCGCGTCGACGCCCTCGAGGGCGAGGTGCGCATCGCGATCGTCGGCAAGTACATCCAGCTGCAGGACGCGTACCTCTCCGTCGTCGAGGCGCTCAAGCATGGCGCCATCCACCACGGTGCGGTGCTCAAGCTCGTGTGGCTCGACGCCGAGGCAGTGCTGCGCGGCGAGGCCCGCGACGAGCTCGCGTCCGTCGATGGCGTGCTGATCCCCGGCGGCTTCGGTGGCCGTGGCATCGAGGGCAAGATCGCCGCAGCGCGGTTCGCCCGCGAGCATCAGGTGCCGTTCCTCGGCGTCTGCCTCGGCATGCAGATCGCCGTCGCCGAGTTCGCCCGGGACGTCGCCGGCATGCCCGGCGCCAACTCGACGGAGTTCGACCCCGAGACGCCGTACCCGATCGTTGACCTGCTGCCCGAGCAGAAGGACGTCATGGACATGGGCGGCACGATGCGCCTCGGCGCCGAGGCCGTCGTGCTCAAGCAGGGCACGAAGGCGCACGCGGCGTACGGTGAGGACACGATCTACGAGCGTCACCGTCACCGCTACGAGGTCTCGAATCTGCTGCGCCCCCAGCTCGAGGCGCAGGGGCTGATCGTCTCCGGCACGTTCGCGCACAAGGACCTCGTCGAGATCGTCGAGCTCCCGAATCACCCGTGGTTCGTGGCGAGCCAGTTCCACCCCGAGTTCAAGTCGCGCCCGACGCGGCCCGCGCCGCTATTCCGCGATTTCGTCGGCGCCGCCGTCGCGTTCCGCGACGCGGTACCCGCCGAGACGCGCACGTCGACCGGCTCCACCGCCGCGGCCTGATCGTGGACTCGGCGCTCGACCTCTTCCTCGAGCTCGCGCGTCTGCCCACGCCGCCGGGGAAGGAGCGCGCCGCGATCGACCTCGTGCGAGAGGTGCTTGCCGCGTTCGGCGTGGATTCGATCGAGGACGATGCCGGGCAACGCATCAACGGCGACGCGGGCAACCTCTACGCGCGCATCCCGTCAACGGCACCGGGCACGCCGCTGTTCTTCAACGCGCACGTGGACACCGTGCCGATGACCGCGCCGATCGAGCCGGTGATCGAGGGCGAGTACGTCGTCAACGCCCATCCCACGATCCTCGGCGCCGACAACAAGGCGACGGTCGCGGGCATGATCGACGGCATCCGCCGCGTGGTGCGCGAGGGCATCCCGCATGCGGGCATCGAGCTCGTCATCACGGTGCAGGAGGAGATCGGCCTGGTCGGTGCCAAGGCGTTCGACACGGGACGGCTCGAGGCGACCGTCGGCTACGTCTACGACGTCGATGGCGACCCCGGCGCGATGACGATGCGCGCGCCCAGCCAGATCACGCTCGATCTCGAGTTCCGCGGCAAGTCAGCGCACGCCGGCATGGACCCCGAGAAGGGGCGCAATGCGATTCACGCGGCGTCGATCGCTCTGTCGCGCCTCAGCATGGGGCGCGTCGCGCCCGGTGCCTCGCGCAGCGTCGGCGTGATCGACGGCGGCACGCAGCGCAACGTCGTGCCCGATCGCTGCAGCGTGCAGATGGAGGTGCGCAGCCTCGACGACGCGCAGGTCGTGGTGCTGGCGCAGGAGATCGTCGACGCGGCCAACGCGGCCGCGGCCGAGACCGGCTGCTCCGTGGAGATCGCGCAGACCCGCGAGTACACGGCCTACGCGTTCACCGATGACGACCTCGTCGTGCAGATCGCCCGTGCCGGCCTGGCGGCCGCGGGGCTCGCGCCGCGCGAGATCGAGACCGGCGGCGGGGCCGATGCGCACCTGTTCAATGAGCGCGGGCTGCAGTGCCTCAACCTGTCCAGCGGGATGGAGGCGATCCACACGCCGGATGAGCGCATCAAGGTCGCGCATGTCGAGGACCTGTCACGCATCACGGTCGAGCTGATTCGCGCCGCGGCGGCGTGACCACCCTGTGGGACGACCTGCAGTTCTCGGCATGCCCGACCGCTAGCATCCGCCTGTTCCCTGAAGGTTTCAGAGCCCCCGGAGGTGTCACATGCGCGTAGGTGTCGTCAAGGAGCTCAAGCAGGACGAGTACCGCGTCGCCCTGACGCCGGCCGGAGCTCGCGAGCTCGTCGGCCATGGCCACGAGGTCGTGGTCGAGACGACCGCCGGGGTGGGCAGCTCCTTCCCCGACGAGGCCTACGTCGCCGCGGGCGCCACGATCGCGTCGTGCGAGGACACCTGGGCCACCTGCGACATGGTGATGAAGGTCAAGGAGCCGCTCGAGCCCGAGTACTCCCGCATTCGCGTGGGGCAGATCCTCTTCACCTACCTGCACCTCGCGCCGGACGAGGCGCTCACCAAGGCGCTAATCGCGACGGGCGCCACGTGCATCGCCTACGAGACGGTCGAGACCGATGATCGTCGGCTGCCGCTGCTGGCGCCGATGAGCGAGGTCGCCGGTCGTCTGGCGCCGCAGATGGGCGCCCATTGCCTGGAGAAGCCCAAGGGCGGTCGCGGCATCCTGCTGGCCGGTCTGCCGGGCGTGGCCCCGGCCAAGGTCGTGGTGCTCGGTGGCGGCATCGTCGGGTACAACGCCGCGATGATCGCGGTCGGCATGCAGGCCGACGTCGGGGTGCTGGAGCGCTCCGTCGACCGCATGCGCGAGCTCGAGAACATGATGGACGGACGCATCACGCTGGAGATCTCGAACCAGCAGATGGTCGAGGAAGCGATCTCGAACGCCGACATGGTGATCGGCGCCGTGCTCGTCGCCGGCGCCCGCGCGCCGCGCCTCGTGACGAAGGACATGCTGAGCGGCATGAAGTAGGGCTCCGTCCTCGTCGACGTCGCGATCGACCAGGGCGGCTGCTTCGAGACCTCGAAGCCGACCACGCACTCCGACCCCACCTACGTCGTCGATGGCGTCGTGCACTACTGCGTGGCGAACATGCCGGGCGCGGTGCCGATCACGTCGACGCGCGGCCTCACGAACGTCACGCTGCCGTACGCCGAGATGCTCGCGAACAACGGCCTCGATGTCGCGTGTCGCATGTCGAAGCCGCTGGCGCGTGGCGTCAACGTGATGGCTGGCAAGGTCACGAACAAGCCGGTGGCCGAGAGCCACGGCATGCCATACACGCACCTGAGCGACCTGATCGACCGCGTCGACCCGAGCATCTAGGTCGAGCACGTTCGGTATTGGGTGAGACCCCATTCCGAACCATATACTG
>JBPCSK010000101.1:0-7089 GCA_051007275.1 Gaiellales bacterium
GTGAGAGGTAGTACGTCGTGTACGACGCGATCATGAGGACGCCGCGCCCCATCAGCGCGTACGGGCGCTTCTCGATCAGCAGGCGCAGCTTGCCGACGTTGAGGACGAGCAGCGTGAACACTGGCAGCGCGAAGACGCCGCGGAACGCGATCGCCTCCGTCAGCGGATAGGTGCCCGAGAACGACTTGATGATCGGGTCCTGGATCGAGAAGATCGAGATGCCGAGAACGAGCGCGACCATCGCGCCGCGAAACGTCGAGAGGGATGCGGGTGCCTTGATCACGCGGTACCCCGGGCGACGGTCGACCCACGCGTGACGGCGAAGATGCCGCTCGCGATGATCAGCGCCGCACCGACGATCGTCGCCGTGTCGGGCACCTCGGCGAAGAGCAGGAAGCCCCACAGGCTGTCCCAGATCAGCGCCATGTACTCGATCGGCGTCACTGCGCCGGGCGGCGCCTCGCGGTACGCCTTCGTCAGCAGGATCGTCCCGCCGACGGCGATCGGTCCGCAGAGCGCCAGCAGGATGAGGTCCTTGGCGTCTGGCACCTCCCACGCACGCGTGAGAAACGCCAGGCTGCCCGTCTCGCCCGGTGCCGCCGCAAACGGTGCGGCGATGAACGAGAACACCAGCGCGCCGACGAGGTAGACCCAGTTCTGGTGGAACGACAGGACCGTCGCCGATGTGTTCTCGCCGTAGCGGCGCGCCATCAGCTGACCGAAGGCGTAGAGCGCGGCGGCGCTGATCGGCAGCAGTGCCGCCCAGCCCACGCCGCCGGTCCCCGGCTGCGCGACGACCAGCGCACCGGCGAACCCGACGAGGACGGCGAGCCAGCGACCGAGGCTCTGGTGCTCGCCGAGGTACGGCCGGGACAGCAGCACGACGAAGAGCGGTGCGGTGAAGTACAGCGCCACGACGTCGGCGAGCGGCATGGCGGGGAACGCGAGAAAGTAGGTGGTGTACGCGACCATGAACAGCAGCGCGCGCACGATCGCCTGGCGCGTCCCACCGTCGAAAGCCACCCGCCATCCGCCGATGCGGCGCAGCAGCACGACGAAGATCGGCAGCGCCACGAGCGAGCGGATCGCCACGGCCTCCATCACCGGATAGCCGCCCATCAGCGCCTTGATGATCGGATCCTGCAGCGTGATGACCAGCGTGCCGAGACCGAGCGTGAGCATGGCGCGACGCGTTCCCGATCCTCCAGCGAATCCCGTCACGACCTGCACGCTATCGCGGCGGTTCGCGGACAATGCCCGTGATGGATGCAACTGGGCGAACGGGACGTCACGAGCTCGCCGAGCGCGTTGAGCAGTGGTTTGTGATTCCCACGACGACCGCCGCGCTGCTGGCGATCCCCGTCGTGCTCACGCCGCTGATCTGGCCGAGCCACGACGTGAAGGTGATCTGCCTCGCGCTGGACTGGCTGATCTGGGGCGTCTTCCTGCTCGAGGTCGTCATCATCGAGCTGATCGAGCCGGCGCACACCGCCTGGCTGCGACATCACCGACTGCTGCTGTTCGTCCTCGTCGCCGCGTGGCCGGGCTGGATCACGATCTTCGAGGGCACGGGTATCGGCGCGGCGGTGCCGTTCCTGATCCTGGTGCAGAAGCTGCTCAAGCTGATGAAGCTCGACAGCTTCTTCCGTCACCGCGGCACGCATCAGATAGTCGGCCGCTGGCTGCTCGTGGTGCCTGGCGCGGCCGCGATCGTCGTGGTGACGATCAAGCTCGGCTGGGTGGCCGGGCTGATCCTGCTGGCCGCGCTCGTGCTCGGGCTGATCGGCCCGGAGGGCAGGCCGCACCCGCGCCTGCGGCGGCTCTTCGGCCGGGGCAGCGAGCCCGTCTAGAGGTCGGTGGCGAGCAGGCCCGCACGGATGCGCTCGACGAGCGCGGGCCGTGCCGCGAGGACCAGGATGGCGGCTGCCACCCACCCGAGCGCGATGAAGGGGATCACCGCGTAGGCGCCATCGCCGAGCGGATAGATGCTGGCGCGCAGCGTGTAGAGGATCAGCCCGCACGCCAGCACGGGCACCACCACCTCGATGCGGCGGCGACCACCGGCCCGCCAGAACGAGGCGCCGGCACCGACGCACATCAGCAGGTACGGGATCAGGATCAGCAGCGCACCGGCCGTGCCCGACCAGAAGAAGACGTCCTGCGCCGACGCGCCGAAGCCGATGCGCAGCACGGCGTACTCGAGGAGTCCCGACAGCGCGCACGCGATCAGCGCCGTGCGCGGCGCATCGCCGCGCTCCGACAGCTGTGCGAGGCGGCCCTCGGGCGTCAGATCGCGCGCGATCGCATAGATAATGCGCGACGTCGAGACCACGACGACGAGCCCGCCGGCGACGGCCGACACGACGGCGACCGCCGCGAACGCCGTGCCCGCCGCCGACGAGACGTAGTGGTCGCCGAGCGTCTGGAGCAGCCCCTGCGATTCCTCGAACGCCTGCATGCCGCCCGACATGTCGTAGATGCCGACGACCTCGGCCGCGGTGATGAGCGTGTAGACGATGCCGCCGGCGACCGCCGTGCCGAGCAGCGCGATCGGGATCTGACGCTTCGGCTCGAGCGCATCCTCGCCAAGCGTGGTGACCTGCTCGAAGCCCGCGAATTAGAGTAGTGCGAACGACAGCGCGAGCGCGACGGCGGTGAGGCTCACGCCGCCGTCCGGCCAGAGCATGTCGGCGGCCCCGATGCCGACGCGGCTGTAATCCACGGAGCCGACGACGTCGACGGACAGCAGCACCATCGCGACGACGGACACGAGCTCGGCGACGAGGAGGATGATCGTCACCCGGTGCACGGGCGCGAGCGCGAGGAGGATGAGCAGGGCCGTCGCGACGATGGCGATCGCATCGGTGCTCGGCGAGGCCCAGATCCCGGTCGATTCGAAGACGCTCGTCGTGAAGATCGAGACGCCGCCGATGAACACGCCGCCGAAGGCGAGGTAGGCGCCGGCGAGTGACCATCCGGCGACGAAGCCGGTGCGTGCGCCGAGCGTCTCGCCAGCGAAGCGGTAGGCAGCGCCGGCGTTCGGGTAGAGGCTGCTGAGGCGCGCGAAGCACCACGCGATCAGCGTCACGCCGACGGTGGCGAGCAGGAACACGAGCGGCACCGCCGAGCCGACGTGCTCGGCGAGCTGCTGGGGATTCAGGTTCATCGCCATCGTCGGCGCCATGCCGGCGACGGCGACGCCGATGGCGCCGATCAGGCCAACGGAGCGGATCAGGTGACGGCGACGCGGCGTGGCCACGGCGACCTACACGCGCGGGTCGATCACCGCGGGCGCACCGTAGTGCAGGAGCGGCTGCGGAACCTGGACGGTCCCGTCGGCCTGCTGGTGCTGCTCGAGCACGGCGATCACGGTGCGCGAGCTCGTAACGGCAGTGCCGTTGAGCGTGTGCACCACCTGCGGGCTGCCCTTCTCGGGACGGAATCGCGTGTCGAGACGGCGTGCCTGATAGTCGGTGCAGTTCGAGCAGCTCGTCAGCTCGCGGAAGCGCTGCTGCCCCGGCAGCCAGACCTCGATGTCGTACTTGCGCGCGGCCGAGGCGCCGAGGTCGCCGACGGCGATGTCGACGACGCGGTAGGTCAGGCCGAGCGTCTGCGCGATCGATTCCTCGATCGACAGCAGGTGCAGGTGCTCGTCCCAGCTGCGGTCGGGGTGGCAGAACGAGAACATCTCGACCTTCTCGAACTGGTGCAGGCGGAAGATCCCACGCGTGTCGCGACCGGCGGCGCCGGCCTCGCGGCGGAAGCACGAGGACAGGCCGGCGTAGCGCAGCGGCAGGTCCTGCTCGACGAGGATCTCGCCCGCATGGAACGCGGCGAGCGGCACCTCGCTGGTGCCGACCATGAACAGATCGTCGTCGGACAGCTGGTACACGCTCTGGCGATCGGTCGGGAAGAAGCCCGTGGAGTACATCGCCTCCTCGCGCACCATCACCGGTGGGACGACGGGCGTGAATCCGCCCTCGGAGAGCGTGTCGAGCGCCATCCGCGAGATCGCCCACCAGAGCCGCGCGATGTCGCCGGTCAGGTAGCCGAAGCGCGAGCCCGACGTGCGCGCGCCGCGCTCCATGTCGATGCCGCTGCCGGCCAGCTCGAGGTGGTCGCGCGGCTCGAAGTCGAACGTCGGAATCTCGCCGACGACGCGCAGCTCGCGCGCGTCCTCGTCGGTACTGCCCAGCGGCGACTCGGGGTGGGGGAGGTTCGGCACGACCAGCAGCGCCTCGTTGAGACGCTCGTCGAACGTGCGCAGCGACTCCTCGAGTCCGTCGAGCGACTCCTTGAGCGTGCGCATCTCGGCCTGCGCGGCCTCGGCCTTCGCCTTCGCCGCGGGATCATCCTTGGCGGACTTCATCAGGCCGCCGATCTCCTCCGACGCGCGATTGCGCTCGGCGCGCAGCTCGTCGACCTGCACCTGCAGGGCGCGACGCTCGGTGTCGAGGGCGAGGACGGGATCCAGCAGCTCGGCGTCGCCACGGCGGGCGAGCGCCTCGCGGACGCCATCGGGATCGGAACGGACGAGGCGAAGATCGATCATGGGCGACAGCCTACCGCTGCTACGAGCGCGCCTCGGCGATCGCCTGCAGGACGCGCGGGACGCCGTCGTCGTCGATCGACGGCGCGACCCAGTCGGCGCGGCGGATCAGCTCGGGATGGCCCCCGCCGACGGCGATGCCGAAGCCGGCCCAGTCGATCAGCTCCAGGTCGTTCTCGCCGTCGCCGATGGTCACGCAATGCTGTTGGTCGAGTCCGAGCAGGTCGGCGACGACCTGGCAGCCCACGCCCTTGTGCACGCCCGGTGCGGCGACCTCGAGGTAGAACGGCAGCGACTTGGCGATGAACGCGCGGTCGCCGAAGCGGGGCACGAGGTCGTCGCGCAGGGCGTCCATGCGCTCGGGCTCGCCCGACACCACGAGCTTCGTGACGGGCTGGTCGAGCCATGCAGCCAGGTCGCCGACGGCGTTGACGGGCACGCGGGCGCTGGTCGCGTAGCGCCGGGCCTCCTCGTTGTCCTCCGACACGTAGAAGGCGTCGGCGGTCATCACGTTGATGTGCTCGCCGGTCTCGACGATCGCCGCGATGATCTCGCGGGCGTCATCGGCCGCCAGCTGCTCATGGTGGAGGACCTCGCCGGTCGAGCGGCTGCCCACGAGCGCGCCTTGGAAGCAGATGACGGGATCGGCGGCGTTCAGCAGGTCCGCGAAACGGCACGCTGAGATGAACATGCGGCCCGTCGCGACGACGACGGGCACGCCGGTCGCCTGCAGCGCGGCCACGGCCTCGACTGCGGTCGGCAGGAGCTCAGCATGGTGGACGACGGTGCCGTCCAGATCGACGAAGACGCCCTCGATCCGCGTGGGATCGAGACCCTCCGGCAGGGGCACGAGGCTACTTGCCGGCGTTCTGCGACACGTAGGCCGCGACGTTCTGGATGTCGGTCTCGGAGAGCTGACCGGAGAAGGACGGCATCGCGCCCTGGCCGTTGGTCACACGCTCCATGACGAGGGCGTAGTCGGGCTTGGCCTCGTCGAGGTTCGGCCCGACGGCGCCGGTGGAGCCCGCAGCCGCCAGCGTGTGGCAGCCACCGCAGCCTGCGGAGGCGAAGACGGCCTCGCCGGCCGCGGCGTCGCCTTCGGACGCAGCGGTCGTGGCTCCCGTGTCGGCAGCGGTCGTCGCGCCGGTGTCCGCGGACGTGGTCGCGTCGCCACCGCCGTCAACGGGCGTGTCGGTCGGGTTGGTGCCGGTGCCGATGGTCACCTGGCCGCCGAGCGTCCCGACAGCGTCGGTCCCGCCACCACAGGCGGTGAGCAGCCCGAGCGAAAGCGCTCCGAGGGCGATCACGATGGCGATGAGGCGGCGCTTCTCCAGGTCGGCGGTAACCCTTTCTCGGGGGACATCGCGTCGCCGGCTGACACCGGGAGGCTACCACGGGTTGCGGGAGGTTGGGCGCCGTTTGACAGGGGGTGCGAGGGCGGTGACGCTGCCGTGCATGGATGACGACGATCGCCGACTTCTCGACCGCCTGCAGAATGAGCTTCCGCTGACCGAGCGGCCGTGGGCCGCCCTGGCAGCGGAGATCGACATGCCCGAGGACGAGATGCTGGAGCGCATCACGAAGCTGCGCGGCGAGGGCGTCGTGCGCCAGATCTCCGGCATCTTCGACACGCGTCGGCTCGGCTATCGCTCGTGTCTCGTGGCCGCGCGGTCGTCGGAGGGCAAGCAGCAGCTCGCCGCCGACGTCTTCAGCGCGCATCCGGGCGTCACGCACAATTATGAGCGCGAGCATCAGTTCGACCTCTGGTTCACGCTGGCCGTGCCGCCGGACACGAAGATCGGCCTCGAGGAGACGATCGACCTGCTCGGCCGGATGGGCGACGTCGAGTCGATCCGTCCGCTGCCGGCGCTGCGCTTCTTCAAGATCGGCGTCGACCTCGACATGGTCGGCGGTCGTGATCCCGCCGCCAAGAAGGTCCGGACCGCGCCGGTCGAGCAGCCGCCGAGCCGGCCGCCGACGGAGCGCGAGATCCGTGCCGTCCGCGCCCTCCAGGTCGACATGCCGGCCGTGCCCGAGCCGCTCGCGGTTCTCGCTGAGCAGCAGGGCTTCACCGCGTCCGAGCTGCTCGAGCTCGCGCAGGAGATGCTGGCCGACGGCCGCATGCGCCGCTTCGCCGCGGTCCTCAACCACCGCAAGGCCGGCTTCGTCCAGAACGGCATGGGCGTCTGGATCGTCGATGAGGACAAGGTGCAGGAGGCCGGCAGCATCATGGCCTCGTATCGCGGGGTCTCGCACTGCTACGAGCGTCCCGTCTACCCGGACTGGCCGTACCGCCTTTTCTCGATGACGCACGGGCGCGACAAGGAGGAGTGCGAGGCCGTCCTCGCGGCCCTCTCCGAGGAGACGGGCCTGAAGGAGTACGCGGTCCTCTACTCGATCCGCGAGTTCAAGAAGACGCGCCTCAAGTACTTCGATGACGAGATGACGGCCTGGGAAGACGCGCACCTGTCGCTGGTGTAGGCGGATGTCCCAAAGGGGTCAGACCCTTTCGGGACATGGGGTTCGTTGTCGGTCTGCTG
>JBPCSK010000102.1:0-5253 GCA_051007275.1 Gaiellales bacterium
ACGATGTGGTCGAGGTCGATCTGCCGTTGCAAGCCGGTGACAGCCTGCGCTCGCGCATCAAGCAGGTCGCTTCGGGCCGCTTCGGGGTCACGGCCGAGTACCTGGTCAATGCCGACGAATTGCAGATCAAGATGGCGCAGGGCGCGAAGCCCGGCGAGGGCGGCCAGCTGCCCGGCCACAAGGTCGACGACTACATCGCGCGGCTCCGCCACTCGACGCCCGGCGTCGGCCTGATCAGCCCGCCGCCGCACCACGACATCTACTCGATCGAGGATCTGGCCCAGCTGATCCACGACCTCAAGTGCGTCAACCCGCAGGCCGACATCTCGGTCAAGCTCGTCGCCGAGGCCGGCGTCGGCACCGTCGCCGCGGGCGTCGCCAAGGCGAAAGCCGAGCACGTCGTGATCTCCGGCCACGACGGCGGCACGGGTGCCTCGCCGCTGTCGAGCCTCAAGTATGCCGGCCTGCCGTGGGAGATGGGCCTCGCCGAGGCGCACGAGGTGCTGGTCATGAACGACCTGCGCGGCCAGGTGACGCTGCAGGTTGACGGCGGCCTGCGCACGGGTCGCGACGTGCTCATCGGCGCACTCCTCGGCGCCGAGGAGTTCGGCTTCTCCACGGCACCGCTGATCGCGGCGGGCTGCATCATGATGCGCGTCTGCCACCTCAACACGTGCCCGGTCGGCATCGCCACGCAGGATCCGGTGCTGCGCGAGCGCTTCCGCGGCACGCCGGACCAGATCGTCCGCTACTTCCTGTTCGTTGCCGAGCACCTCCGGGAGCTGATGAGCGAGCTCGGCATCGCCACCGTCGACGAGCTGATCGGTCGCCGTGACCTGCTGCGCGAGCGCACGGAGCGCCCGACCTGGCTCGAGAGCCTCGACCTGTCGCCGATCCTCGCGCACCCGCGCGCGGCCGGCGAGCCCGCGCCGATTCGCCGCTTCCCGCAGGACCACCAGTTCGACCAGAAGATCGATCCACAGGTGATCGAGGACGCCGAGCCTGCACTCGCCAAGGGCACGCCCGTCGTGATCGAGCGGGACGTCCAGAACATCAACCGCACGTTCGGTGCGATGCTGGCCGGCGAGGTTGCGCGCCGCGTCGGTCCGCAGGGCCTGCCCGACGGCACGATCACGCTGCGCGTCCGCGGTGCTGGCGGCCAGAGCTTCGGCGCCTTCGCGATGCCGGGCATGGATATCGAGCTGACCGGCCCCGTCAACGACTACTGCGGCAAGGGTCTCTCCGGCGGGCGGATTGTCGTGCGCGCCGCCGCCGACGCGGGCTACGACGTCTCCAGCTCCACGTACGTCGGCAACGTCGCGCTGTACGGCGCCACGAGCGGCCAGGCGTTCCTGCGCGGCCGCGCCGGTGAGCGCTTCTGCGTACGCAACTCCGGCGCGACCGCCGTCGTCGAGGGTGTCGGGGACCACGGCTGCGAGTACATGACGGGTGGCGTCACCGTGATCCTCGGGCCGACGGGTCGCAACTTCGCAGCCGGCATGTCGGGAGGCGTGGCGTTCGTGCTCGACGACCATGGCCTGTTCGAGAAGCGCGTGAACCCGGCGAGCGTCTCGCTCGAGGCCGTCGAGAGCGCCGAGGACCGCGACCTGCTCAAGAGCCTGCTCGAGGAGCACGTGGCGCGCACCGACTCGCCGATCGCCGCCGCGCTCCTCAAGGATTGGACCGGCGCGCTCCGGCGCTTCGTGAAGGTGATGCCCGATGACTACGCGCGCGTGCTCGCCGAGCGCGCGGCGAGCGACGATGAGGCGGCGATCGCCGGTGACTGATCCCAAGGGCTTCCTCCAGATCCAGCGGCGCGTCACGCCGTACCGCCCCGTCGAGGAGCGCGTGCAGGACTACGCCTTCGTGGCACCCGAGACCGAGGTCGGCCTGGTGCGCGAGCAGGCGCGGCGCTGCATGGGCTGCGGCGTGCCGTTCTGCCACACGGGCTGCCCGCTCGGCAACCTGATTCCGGAGTGGAACGACCTCGTCGAGCGCGATCACTTCCGCGACGCGATCAACCGCCTGCACGCCACGAACAACTTCCCCGAGTTCACCGGCGCCGTCTGTCCCGCCCCCTGCGAGGAGGCCTGCGTGCTCGCCCTCGAGGAGGAGCCGGTCACGATCAAGCAGGTCGAGCTGAAGATCATCGAGGAAGCGTTCGAGCAGGGATGGGTCACTCCACAGCCCGCCGAGCGCAAGACCGGCAAGCGCATCGCGGTGATCGGCTCCGGCCCCGCGGGTCTTGCCGCGGCGCAGCAGCTGGTCCGTGAGGGCCACGGCGTCACGGTCTTCGAGCGCGACGACCGCCTCGGCGGCCTATTGCGCTACGGCATCCCCGACTTCAAGCTCGACAAGGCGCTGATCGACCGCCGGCTCGAGCAGCTCGAGGCCGAGGGCATCGAGTTCGCGACGGGCGTCGAGGTGGGCCGCGACCTCTCGCTCGACGAGCTCAGGAACGGTGTCGACGCCGTGATCCTCGCCACGGGCGCCCAGCGCCATCGCGACCTCGCGCTGCCCGGCCGCGAGCTGGCAGGCGTCGAGTACGCCATGCCCTATCTGATCCAGCAGAACCGTCGCGCCGCGGGGCTGCCGATCGAGGGACCGGAGATCACCGCCAAGGGCAAGCGCGTCGCCATCCTCGGCGGTGGCGACACGAGCGCCGACTGCCTCGGCAACGCGCTGCGCGAGGGCGCGATCGAGGTGCACGAGATCGCGCACGGCCCCACCCCGCCGAGCGAGCGCAACCCGCAGAAGACGTGGCCCGAGTGGCCCGTGGTCCTGCGCACGTACGCGGCGCACCAGGAGGGCGGCCAGCGCGAGTGGCAGTTCGTCACCGACGGCTTCGAGGGCAAGGACGGGCACGTCACGCATCTCGTGGGCCATCGGGTCGAGTTCCCCGGCTACGCGGAGACGGGCATCCGCAAGCCGGTGCCCGCCAAGGGCGGCGAGGTGACCCTCGAGGTCGATCTCGTCCTGCTCGCGATCGGCTTCACCGGCACCGAGGATGACGACGTCTACGCGCAGTCGGGGGCCGCGATCGGCGAGCGCGGCACGGTCGACGTCGATGCCTCCTACGCTACCGCTACCCCGGGCGTCTTCGCCTGCGGCGATGCCGTGCGCGGCGCCGACCTGGTCGTGACGGCGATCACGGACGGCCGCAAGTGCGCCGCCGCGGTGCATGCCATGCTCAGCGCCTGACGGGCGCGGCTACCGGAACCGCCGCACCTCGACGCCGTCCAAGTCGAGATTGTCCCAGTACATGTCGGACACGACGGCTGGCACACCGAGGCGCTTGGCCACGGCCAGGCAGGTGGCATCTGCGATGCTCAGCGAGCCGGCCTTCGGGTGCGACCGCCTGAAGGCGTCGGATAGGGCGATGTTGGCGACGATCGCATCGACGTCGTCGGCGATGACCGGCTCGCTGTGCAGCCCGAACGATGCGAGCAGCTCCTGCAGCTCGGCGTCCTCCATCTGCAGGCCTTTGCGTCGGCAGGTGATCAGCGTCTCGGCGATGGCCAGCGGTGTGGTAGCCGCCTCGCCCGACTCGAGTATCGCCTCGATGATACGTCCTCCAGGCTCGTCGAACACCCAGGCGATGAGCGCCGAGGCGTCGAGGAGCGCGCTCGCCATCAGCCGTCGAGTCCGAGCCGCTGCAGGAGCTGGCGCCCTCGCTCGTCTGCACCCTCCGGATCGATCGTCGGATGCTCGAGCCGATGGAACCTCTCGGCGTCGGACGTCTCGCGCCACTCCCGCAGGCTGTCGACGCCCGACGCGTCGTTGAGTTGCGTGCGCGCGTTCCGGAGCTTGTCGAGCAGGGCGCCGCGAGTGTCGATTGAGATCCTGCCAGCGTCGTCGACAGCAGCGATCAGCTCGTGGCCCTGGTCGATGCCACACGCTCGCCGCATCGCGGCGGGCAGCACGATTCGGCCCCGGTCGCCAACCGTCAATCGGTAGTACGCCATGGGCCAAACGTACCACATCGTCGTAGATATCCCACATAAGAACACCCTGTCCCACATACCGCGGCAATGATGGTGCCCGATCATCCAACCGCAACGCCCTGCCGCCCGAAACCCATGGTGTTGGCACGATTACCCCACTGAAGTCTCCCCCGGAGGAACCTATGTCCAGCCCCGTCAAGGTCGTCGTCACCGGCGCCGCAGGCCAGATCGGCTACGCACTCGTCTACCGCATCGCCAGCGGCCAGATGCTCGGTCCAGACACGAAGGTCGAGCTGCGTCTGCTCGAGGTCCCGCAGGCCCGTGGCGCGCTTGACGGCGTCGCCATGGAGCTCGACGACTGCGCCTTCCCGCTGCTCTCGAACATCGTCTGCACCGACGATCCGAACGAGGCGTTCAACGGCGCCAACGTCGGCCTGCTCGTCGGCGCGCGCCCGCGCACGAAGGGCATGGAGCGCGGCGACCTGCTCGAGGCCAACGGCGCCATCTTCACGGTGCAGGGCAAGGCGATCAACGACAACGCGGCAGACGACGTCAAGATCCTCGTCGTCGGCAACCCGGCCAACACGAACGCGATGATCGCGATGAACTCCGCGCCGGACGTGCCGCGCGAGCGCTTCACCGCGATGATGCGCCTCGACCACAATCGCGCGCTGACGCAGGTCGCCCAGAAGACGGGCGCGAGCGTCTCCGACGTGAAGAACATGACCATCTGGGGCAACCACTCGGCCACCCAGTACCCGGACGTCGTGCACGCCAAGGTCGCCGGCAAGAGCGCCTGGGACACGATCGCCGACGAGTCCTGGGTCGCCGACACGTTCATCCCGACCGTGCAGAAGCGCGGCGCGGCGATCATCGAGGCGCGTGGCGCGTCGTCGGCCGCCTCGGCCGCCAACGCCGCCATCGATCACGTCCATGACTGGGTGCTCGGCACGCCGGAGGGCGACTGGGTCTCGATGGGCGTCGCCGTCGACGGCCAGTACGGCATCGAGAAGGGCATCATCTGCGGCGTTCCGTGCGTCACGAAGAACGGTGAGTGGAGCGTCGTCGAGGGGCTCGAGCTCGACGCGTTCAGCAAGCCGCGCATCGACGCGAGCGTCGCCGAGCTGCGCGAGGAGTACGACGCGGTCAAGGAGCTCGGCCTGATCTAGGCCGACCGAACGCGGGCCCGGATCCCCTCGGGGATTCGGGCCCGCTGTCGTTGGCGGGGTGCCGTTACGGCTGTATCCATTTGTCCGCGAACGACTCCCGTTGGCCACGCACTCCCCGTACCTTTTTGGGAGCGTGCGTA
>JBPCSK010000103.1:0-2500 GCA_051007275.1 Gaiellales bacterium
GCGCTAGCGAGCGCGGACTCCTAGAGCAGCTGCGCGAGTCGGCTGATGCCCTCGTCCATCTCCTCCGGCTTGACCGCGGAGAAGGCGAGGCGCAGGTGGTCCTTGCCGGAGCCATCGACGAAGAAGTCGCTGCCCTTGACGAACGGCACGCCGGCCTCGTTGGCCTTCGGCAGCAGCGCGTCGCAGTCGACGCCGTCAAGACGGCCCCAGAGGAAGTAGCCGCCCTCGGGCGCGCGGAACGAGAAGCGATCGCCGAGGTGGGCGTCGAGCGCAGCCACGAGCGCGTCCTTGCGCGTCTCGAGCTGCGGGCGCACGCGCGCCAGCCCCTTGTCGAAATCACCGGCGTTGCAGTACTCGGCCACGGCGGCATGGGCGAAATGGACCGCGCCGATGTAGGTCTGGTTGGCGATGTACGCCATCTGCTTGCGGAGCTCCTCCGGCAGCAGCAGGGCACCCGCGCGCACGCCCGGCGCGATCGTCTTGGTGAACGACGTGGAGTAGATGACGCGGCCGGCCTGATCGAGATCGACCATGCGCGGGACGTCCTCGCCAGAGAAGCGCAGGTCGCCGTACGGGTCATCCTCGAAGATCCAGAAGCCGTGCTCGGCAGCCAGATCGACGAGCCGCTGGCGGACCGCAAGCGTCGTGACGTTGCCCGCCGGATTCTGGAAGTTCGGGATGATGTAGACCAGACCGGGCGCCTTGCCGGCCTTGATCGCGGCCTCGAGGGCATCGACGTCGATGCCGTCCTCGAGCAGCGGATAGGCGTCGACGGTGGCGCCGAAGCGCTTGAGCGTGAGGATCGTGCGGTCGTAGGTCGGCGCCTCGACCGCAGCGCGGCCACCGGAGCCGGCGAACAGCACCTCGGCGAGGAATGCGAAGGCCTGCAGCGAGCCGTTGGTGACGAACACGCCAGCCGGGTCGTAGCCCCAGCGCTGACCAACCCACTCGCGCAGCGGCATGTAGCCCATCGGATCGCCGTACAGCAGCATCCCCGTGGCGTCCTTCTCCATCGCGCGGGCAATGGCGCCCTTGAGCTCGTCAACGGGAAGGAGATCTGCGGACGGGACGCCGCGTGCGAAGGAGATGGTGGCCATGCCCCGCAGTCTACGAAGCCGGCGGTGTCTGTGCGACGGCGGGAATCAGCCCTTTCCGACGAGGTCGGCCACGATCTGCGCCGCCTCCGTCGGGTTGGTCCCGACAGGAACGCCCTTGGCCTCCAATGCCTCCTTCTTGGCGGCAGCCGTGCCCGCCGAGCCGGAGATGATCGCGCCAGCGTGGCCCATGGTCTTGCCGGGAGGCGCCTCGAAGCCCGCGATGTAGGAGACGACCGGCTTGGTGATGCGCTCCGCGATCACCTCCGCCGCCTTCTCCTCCTCGTTGCCGCCGATCTCGCCGACCATGACGATGTACTCCGTCTGGTCGTCGGCCTGGAAGAGGTCGAGCGCGTCGATGAACGACGTGCCGATGACCGGGTCGCCGCCGATGCCGATGATCGTCGAGTTGCCGAGGCCCTTGGCCGCGAGCTCGCCGCCGATCTGGTACGTCAGCGTGCCGGAGCGCGAGACGAGGCCGATCGGACCGGGCTTGAAGACCTCGGCCGGAATGATGCCGATGTTGGCGATGCCGGGCGAGAGCGCGCCGGGGCAGTTCGGCCCCAGGAGGCGGATACCACGCGGGCGGATGTAGTGGTAGACCTCGAGCATGTCGTGGGCGGGGATGCCCTCGGTGATGCAGATGATCTGCTCGACGCCCGCGTCCGCGGCCTCGAGGATCGCCTCGGCGGCGAAGCGCGGCGGCACGATCACGAGTGACGTGTTCGCGCCCTGCTTGTCGACGGCGTCGGCGACCGAGTCGAAGACGGGGATGCCCTCGACGTCCTGCCCGGCGCGGCCGGGCGTGACGCCGGCGACGACGTTCGTGCCGTAGTCGCGGTTGCGCAGCGCGTGGAACGTGCCCTCCCGGCCCGTGATGCCCTGGACGACCAGGCGCGTGTCCTTGGTGGCGATGACGGCCATGGCTAGCTCGCTTCCTTCGCGAGGCGGACGGCGGTGGCCGCTGCCTCGAGCATCGTCTTCTCGACAGTGATCTCCGGGCGCGCCGCCTCGGCGAGGAGCGCGCGTCCCTCCTCGGCATTGGTGCCGTCGAGCCGGACCACGATGGGGGCGCGGATCTCGGTGGTCTCGAGCGCGCCGAGCAGGCCCTTGGCGACCTCGTCGCAACGCGTGATGCCGCCGAAGATGTTGAACAGGACGCTGTTGACCTTCTCGTCGCTCAGCACGATGCCCAGCGCCGTCGAGATCTTCTCGGCGCTCGCTCCGCCGCCGACGTCGCAGAAGTTGGCGGGACGACCGCCCGCCTGCGCGATCACGTCGACCGTGCTCATGACGAGCCCGGCGCCGTTGCCGAGGATGCCGACGTCGCCGTCTAGCTTGACGTACGCGAGGTCGGCCTCGCGCGCCGCCTGCTCCTTGGGATCGGCTGCGGCGAGGTCGCGCAT
>JBPCSK010000104.1:0-2159 GCA_051007275.1 Gaiellales bacterium
TAGAGGTCGAGGACGCGGCTGCGTCGGTCGGGGCACAGCGTCTCGGGGATGACGATCGCGGCGTACGCGAGGATCGCGAACGACATGTCGCCGACCGCGACGGTGTCGCGGAACCACTTCGAGACGCGATCGAACTCGAGCAGCGGCGTCACGCGTCGCTCCGGCGGTAGCGCAGCGCCAGCACGGCGACGCAGACGAGCACGATCACGGCGTTCGAGATGATCAGCAGCGTGGTGTCGGGCGTATCGAAGCGCTGCAGCGGACCGTCCTTGACGACCGACGGTGGCGCCTCGCCGATGATCTTCTGGGCCAGCCAGACGGGCTGGAACTGCAGGTTCACGATCCGCGAGTTCGGGCCGAGGTTGAGCACGTCGCGCAGCACGCCGCCGATCAGTCCCGAGACGATCAGGAGCAGCACGAAGCCGACGGTGGCGAAGGCGCGGCGGCCGGTGAGCGACGCGACGGCGAGGCCCATCAGCGTGTAGACAACGGCGATCAGCACGCCGCCGATCAGGATCGCGGGCAGCTCGCGCAGATGGCTGCCGATGTATCCGAAGGGATCGTCCGAGAAGAACACGTTGCCGACGTAGAGGAACAGGAGCGGCAGCGTGGTCACCGCCAAGAGGGGCACGGCCGAGGCGAGCACCTTGCCCAGCACGTACTCGCGTGGGCTCATCGCCGTCGAGAGGTAGAGGTCGAGCACGCGGCTGCGGCGGTCGGGGCAGAGCGTCTCGGGGATCACGATCGCCGCGTACGCGAGGATCGCGAAGGCGATCAGCTGGTAGTACGTCGCGAACGGGACGATGTCGCCCGGCAGCTGCTGCGTGACGGTGGCGCCGATCAGGGCCTTGACGCCGAGCACCGTGATGGCGGGACCGAACGCGATCAGTGCCAGTCCGACGGGCACGATCTTGGCCGTCCACGGACGCCGCGCGCCAAGCGCGCGCAGGGCGCTCCAGCGAGCCATCGACTCGACCGCGCGGCGCGCGCTGCCGCGGATCTCGCCCTCGTACGGGCGGTAGCGAACGTCGTGAATCCGCGCCTGGCTCACCCGATCGCCTCCAGCAGCTGCTGCTCGATCGAGGGACCATCGGGGTGCAGACGGCGCAGACCCACGCCGGTGCTGGCGGCCACGTCGCGCACGAGGTCGCGGTCGCGGTCGTCACGCACCGGAATGCGTGCCGTGCGGGTGTCGATTGCCTCACATGCGACTCCCGCATCCGCCAGCGCGGCGACGAGGGGCGCGGCGTCCTCGACCGTCTCGGCGCGCAGGACATCCGTCTCATCCGCGGTGGCGGCGAGCGGCCGGTCGAGCGTGACGCGGCCCTGCTGGAGCACGACGACGTGATCGCAGGTGCGGCGGATGTCATCGAGGATGTGCGACGAGATCAGCACGCGCACGCCGAGGTCGTGCGACACGCGGCGGATCACCTCGAGCATCTCCGCGCGCTGGATCGGGTCGAGCCCGTTCGTCGGCTCATCGAGGATGATCAGCTCGGGTGCGTGCACCAGCGCCTGCGCCAGCTTGACGCGCTGGCGCATGCCGAGCGAGAACGAGCCGATCACGCGCGAGCGCTCCTCCTCGAGACCGACGGCGAACAGCACCTCCGAGGCCCGCCGGATCGCGTCGGTGCGCGACAGGCCCCGCAGCTCGGCGAGATGGCGCACCAGGTCGGCGGCGGTGAGCTCTGGCGGCAGGCACTCGTGCTCGGGGGCGTAGCCGATGCGGCGTCGGATGCGATCGCCGGCCGTGCGGGTGTCCTCGCCGAGCACGTCGATCTGCCCGGCATCCAGCCGCACGAGGCCGAGGATCGCCTTCATCAGCGTCGACTTGCCGGCCCCATTGCGGCCGAGGAGCCCGGTTGCCGGCGCGTCGATCCGCACCGTCACGTCGTCGAGTGCCAGCACGCTGCCGTACGCGCGACGCGCGCCATGGACCTCGATCGCGGGGACGGCCGTCACTCGCACAGCCTACGTGCTGTCGCCACGCCATCCGGGGCGACCTCGTATCCTGCCTGCGTGGAGCGCTACGACCCCCAGGCCGTCGAGTCCCGCTGGCAGCGGGTGTGGGCCGACGAGAAGGCCTTCGAGACGCCGAACCCGACGGATCCGGCGACGGATGACGCGCCGCGCGCCTACGTGCTCGAGATGCTGCCGTA
>JBPCSK010000105.1:0-3104 GCA_051007275.1 Gaiellales bacterium
CAAGTTCGAAGACGAAGTTCTGAAGAGTGAGATCCCCGTGCTGGTGGATTTCTGGGCGGAGTGGTGCGGCCCGTGCAAGGCGCTCGGCCCGATCATCGACGAGCTCGCGGGCGACTACGCCGGCAAGATCAAGGTCGGCAAGGTCGACGTCGACTCCGAGCCGGGCCTCGCCGGGCAGTTCGGCGTGATGTCGATTCCGATGATCGCGCTGTTCAAGAACGGCGAGCTCGTCGAGCGCGCGGTCGGCATGATGCCGAAGGATCGCCTGGCGTCGACGCTCAACCTCGCCACGCATTCCGCCTAGGCACTGCGTACACTCCGTCGCGTGAGCGGACGGAGGAACAGATGAGCGGCTACGCGCCGATCGAGGACCACGGGATCATCGGCGACCTGCACTCGGTCGCCCTGGTCACCCAGCACGGCGAGATCGACTGGTACTGCTGTCCGCGCTTCGACTCGCCCAGCGTGTTCGGGGCGATCCTCGACAGCGAGAAGGGCGGGTCGTTCCAGATCTGCCCGGTCGACGACGAGGTCCGCACCAAGCAGCTGTACCTGCCCGACACGAACGTGCTGATCACGCGCTTCCTGTCTGACCAGGGCGTCGGCGAGGTGATCGACTTCATGCCGATCGGCTCGGCCGAGGAGGATCGGCACCGCATCGTTCGCGTCGTTCAGTGCGTGCGCGGGCACATGCACTTCCGCCTCAACTGCACCCCGCGCTTCAACTACGGCCGCACCGAGCACGAGCTCCACATCGACTCGCACGGCGCCGTCTTCGAGACCGACGAGCTCAAGCTCGCGCTCGATTCGCCCGTCGAGCTCAGCGAGCACGACGGCGGGGTGGGCGCGCAGTTCACCCTCGAGCCGGGCGACCGCCGCACGTTCGTGCTGGAGCGCATCCCCGACGAGGGGCACTCGGCTCGCCCGTTCCCCGAGGAGGTGTGCCAGCACCTCTTCACCGACACCGTCGACTACTGGCGACGCTGGCTCAACCAGTGCACCTACCGCGGCCGCTGGCGCGAGACGGTGCGGCGCTCGGCTCTCGTGCTCAAGCTGCTCTGCTACCGGCCGACCGGCGCGATCGTCGCGGCGCCGACGACGTCGCTGCCAGAGGGAATCGGCGGCGAGCGCAACTGGGACTACCGCTACACGTGGATCCGCGATGCGTCCTTCACGCTCTACGCGTTCCTCAAGCTCGGGTTCACCGAGGAGGCGCGGGACTTCATGGCCTTCCTGAAGGCACGCGCGCTCGAGCAGCACTCGTCGAACGCCGGCCCGCTCCAGATCATGTACGGCATCGATGGTCGCCACGAGCTCGAGGAGTTCGAGCTCGACGACCTCGAGGGGTATCGACAGTCCAAGCCCGTGCGCGTGGGCAACGGCGCCGCCGGTCAGCTCCAGCTCGACATCTACGGCGAGCTGATCAACAGCATCTACCTCTACGACAAGCGCGGCGAGCCGATCGACTACGAGGTCTGGAAGGTCGTGGTCGAGCTGCTCGATTGGCTGATGGTCCACTGGGATTCCAAGGACGAGGGCATCTGGGAGGTCCGCGGCGGGCAGCAGGACTTCACGTACTCGCGCCTGATGAGCTGGATCGCCTTCGACCGCGCGCTGCGCATCGCGCAGACCCGCGGCTTCCCGTGTCCGCGCATCGCGTGGCGTGAGACGCGCGACGCGATCTTCGAGCAGATCATGACCCGGGGCTACTCCAAGGACCGCCAGGCGTTCGTGCAGGTGCTCGTCGGCGATGTGCTCGACGCCTCGACGCTGATGATGGTGATGGGGCACTTCGTCGCGCCCAACGATCCGCTGATGGTGTCGACGCTCGACGCGTTTCGCGAGGAGCTCGTGACCGACTCGCTGGTGTACCGCTACAACCCGGCGCTGGCCGCCGACGACGGGCTCAGCGGGGAGGAGGGGACGTTCTCGATCTGCTCGTTCTGGTGGGTCGAGGCGCTCGCCCGCGCCGGCAACCTCGATGAGGCGCGCCTCGCGTTCGAGAAGATGCACACCTACGCCAATCACCTGGGGCTCTACTCCGAGGAGATCGGGCCGTCCGGGGAGGCGCTCGGCAACTTCCCGCAGGCGTTCACGCACCTGTCGCTCGTGTCGGCCGCCCTGTACCTCGACCGCGCCCTCGATGGGCATCGTCCCCGCGTGCGTTAGGGTTCCCGCGTGAACATCAAGAACCCCGCCAACGACCTCAAGACCCGGGCGCGCAAGTACGGCTTCGTCGTGCTGCTGCAGCCCGAGCGGCCGTCGGGCTGGCTCGCCCTCGTGCGTCCGGCCGGTGCCGGCTTCCGCGAGCCGATCGAGGCCTCTGCGGCCACGCGCGAGGAGGCCATCGCCGCCGCCAGCGTGATCTTCGAGAAGCAGCTCATCTCCCAGCTCGTCGACACGCTGCGCGAGGGTGGGGTCGAGGCGCCGAACTGGGAGCCGGGCATCGTCTGGGATGACCACGTCGATGCGCTGTTCGCCGCGGTGCGCGACAACGGTCTCGATCGCTAGGACGCGATGAGTCCGACCAACCCGAGGATCGGGGTCGTCGGTCACGTCGAGTGGGTGCTGTTCGGGTACGCCGACGCCGTGCCGGTGGCCGGCGAGATCGTGCACTTCCGCGATCCATTCGAGGAGCCCGCGGGCGGTGGCGCCGTGGTGGCGATCGCGCTGGCGCGTGCCGGCGCGGACGTGGTGTTCTACACGGCGCTCGCGCAGGACACCGAGGGTGCGGCGACGCGCGCCCGCATGGTCGAGGAGCGGATCGATCTGCGCGTGGGCGTGCGCGGCGGTCGCCAGGCGCGCGCGATGACGATTCTCGACGGCAGCGGCGACCGCACGATCATCGTCTCCCAGCCCAACGAGTACCCCCGCAGCGACGATCCGATCGGGTGGGAGGATCTCGACGCCTGCGCGGCGGTCTATGCCACCTGCGGCGAGCCGACGGGCATCCAGGAGGCACGTCGCGCCGGGATTCTCGTCTGCTCGGCGCGTCAGCTCGACGCGCTGGTCGAGAGCGGCGTGAAGGCCGACGTCGTGATCGGCTCGCTGTCGGACCGCGGCGAGCAGATTGACTTCCGCATTCTCGGCAAGCACACGAAGGC
>JBPCSK010000106.1:0-3379 GCA_051007275.1 Gaiellales bacterium
GCCCTGCTTCGGCACACCCGTGCCGTTGAGCGCGTTGGCGTGGTTGAAGAACATCGTGAAGCCGAGGTCGGGCGTGAGCACCGAGTAGATGTCATCCCACGGCATCGGCTCCGTCTCGTCCGTGCGGATGCTCGTGACGATGTGCGGCCCGAAGCGGATGCGATCCACGGCCGCGGCGAACCCGGGCGTCATCGCGTCGTGCAGGAACCCGAGGTCGGGCGACGGCACGGCGACGATCGCCGCCCGCGCGCGCACCGTCCCTGCGCCATCCGGCCCCTCGAGTTCGACCGTCACGCCCGCGCCGTCGAAGGCCAGGCGCGTCGCGCGCGTGCCGAGGCGGATGTGATCGGCGAGGTCGTCACCGAGCGCGTCGGGGAGCAGGCCCGAGCCGCCGCGCATGTTGCGTCCGAGGTCGCCGGAATCCCACACGTGGCCGAACAGCGCGGCCATCGAGCCCTCCGAGATGCTCTCCGGCTCCGCGATCGTGCGGTTGCACAGCGCGCGGAAGATCTCCGCGGCGTCGGGGTGCAACGGCCCGAGGAAGTCCGCGAACGAGCGGTCGCCGCCGAACTGCAGCAGGCGCAGGCGCACGTCGGCCGCGCTCTCCCCCGGCCGCGGGACGGCGAGCGTCATGTACTCGTCGCCGATGCGCTTGACCTTCAGCCCCGCACGCGCAAAGGCCACGCGGCCGCGCAGCGGGAGCGGCAGCTTGAACGGCATCAGCTCGGGCCGGACGTCGCGCACGAGCTCGCCGCGCAGCGCGACGTTGAGCATCGAGCCCGTGATCGGCAGGACGTCGAGGCCGTACTCCGTGACCATCCGGCCGACCGTCGAGTCCGGCGGCGGAAACATGTGCGCGCCGACCGAGACGGCGAGATCGCCGCGCTGCTGCGACCAGATGCGACCACCCACGCGATCCGACGCCTCGAGCACCAGCGGCTGCAGATCACGCAGCTGCTTGGCGGCGGTGAGCCCGGCGATGCCGGCGCCGATGATGACGACGTCGCGATCCTCCATGCGAGCCATCCTACCGTCTCGCCGTGGCTCTGCCGCGCCCGCTGGCGCGTTCCGCCGGCGACTGGTACCGTCCGCGCACGATGACGCGTCGAACAATGGCAACGGCAGTGGTTACAGCGGCGATCGCGGTACTCGCGGTCGTGGGTGCGGCCAACGGTCAGAGCACGGTCTGCGACGGCATCGCGGATTGCGTCGTCGCACCGGCGACGCCAGTGGTCGTCGCCGTGACGTCGATGCCGACAACCTACGAGGTGGATTGTCCCGCGGGCAGTACGCCCACTCGGCATGCCGCGGCAACGCAACCGGGGGTGCTGGCCACTCAGGTTCCCTATCCCGGAACCGAGGTTGACCCGTTCAGCGCGGCCGCCTTCACCCCCGGCGTGGTCGCGACGGTCCCCGCATCGCCCACCATCTCGGCCACCTCGACGTCCGGCGATGCGCTCATCGCCGGGATCAGCGCACAGCGCCCCAGCTTCTACGACACCGCGCTCAACAACCCGGCAACGGGCAACGTCGCATCCGTGTACCAGCTCTCCGTCCAAGGCGACACAGCGACGACCGGCGAGCAGGGTGCGGCTGCCGTCCCCGCGCCGACTGGCTCGGTGTTCGTCGCAGGCGTCCCGCCGACCCCCCAGAATGCGTCCGGCCGGATCCCAGAGCGTTATCTCGCAGCGGGGGGCGAGCAGTGGCACGTCAGCTTCCCGTACGCCTGGACCTGGATGACGCCGGCGACGATGACCCCGACCGTCGGCTGCGTCCCGACCCCAGCCCCTCGCAAGGCGATCACCCACCACCGCATCTCCGGTGACCGCTCGGTGCGTACGGGCACCATGAGCCACTGGCTGCGCTGTCCTGCCGGCAAGGTCCGCGTCGGCGATCTCGAGCATGCCGTCTACGTGACCGGGCGCGCGCGCCTCACCCTTGCCGAGCGGAAGGCGATCGACTCGCGCATCGTGAAGACCGCGAGCGGCGGGCAGCACGTTGAGACGCACCTGGGCTCAGGTGCACCCGAAGGCGTCCGCGTGCAGCTCCACGCGACCTGCCGCGGCTGACGGCGCGCTGGATCTGCCGATTCCCGCCGATCGCGGAATGGTGACCTGATGCTGCGCGGCTTCGTCGAACGCAAGACGCTCTTCGCGTGCATCCTCGCGACGGGCGCGATCTTCATCGACATCTCCGTCGTGAACGTCGTCCTGCCGGACATCCGCAACGACCTCGGCACCTCGCTCGCGCAGGAGCAGTGGATCGTCAATGCGTACCTCATCACGATGACGGCGTTCGTGCTGCCCGCCGGCGTGATGGGCGACGTCTGGGGGCACAAGCGGATGCAGCAGATCGGGCTGGCCGCGTTCATCGTGGCGACGCTGCTCGTCGGCCTCGCGCCGACCGCGGGGTTCCTGATCGGCGCCCGCGCGCTGCAGGGGCTCGCGGCCGCGCTGATGACGCCGGCGTCGATTGCCATCCTCCGCACGTCGATTGCCCCCGAGCGGCAGGCACGCGCAATCGGGCTGTGGGTGACGGGCACGAGCCTCTCGTCCTCCGTCGCGCCCGCGTTCGGCGGGCTGATCGGCGGATTGTTCGGCTGGCGCTGGGCATTCCTCGTGGTGATCCCCGCGCTCGTCGTAGCGCTCTGGTTCGCGCGGGGCATCGTCGACTCGGATCACACCGAGCGCCGCGTCGACCTCATCGGGGGAGGGATCATCGCCGGCGCGATCGCGCTCCTGACCGCCGGCCTGATCGAGTGGCCGAGCCGCGGCATCCTCGACCCGCTCGTGCTCGGCCTGCTCGCGGCCGGCGTCGCCGTGCTGCTCGTCTTCGTCCTGCACGAGCGGCGCGTCCCCGAGCCGATGATCCCGCCGCGAGCGGTGCGCGACCGGTTGATGAACCGCGTGCACGTGTTCACCATCCTCGCCAGGTCGACGCCGCTGACGATGGGCCTGCTGATCTCGATTCGCCTCCAGTCTGCGCTCGGCTACGGCCCGATCACCACGGGCTTCCTGCTGCTGCCGATGAGCCTGATGATCATGCTCACATCGCGGCGACTGACGGCATTCGCCGCCGCCGGGCACATGCGGCTGATGCTCCGCATCGGGCCGCTGATGACCGCGCTGAGCGTGATCCCCGCGTACTTCCTGGCCGACGGTCGCGTCTGGGTCGCCGTCCCCACCGAGATGCTGCTCGGGCTCGGCATGGCGTGCATGGCCGGCCCCGTCACCCACGCCGTGCTGCAGCTCGCACCCGCGGGCGATGAGGGCATGCAGTCGGCGATCAACCTCGCCGCCGCGCGCTTCGGCACGCTGATGTCGATCGCCCTGCTCGGCATCGCCGCGGCACTCGGCTGGTCGCTGGCCGGCGGTGGCCC
>JBPCSK010000107.1:0-3416 GCA_051007275.1 Gaiellales bacterium
GACGCCATCACCCAGCGACCCGCCATGCGCTGGCGCACCTCGAGCTCCGCGAGGTCGCGCGACTCGCGACGGAAGCGCTCGGCCAGCTCCGGGCCGCGCCCCATCGTCTTGCCGAGCAGCACGCCGCTGACGGACAGCGACTCCTGCACCAGCGACGAGATGTCGGCCAGCGTCTTCTGGCGCTCCGTGGCGAGCTTGCGGCGCTCGACGCCGACGCGGCGGGTGAGCAGTACGAAGAACGGCACGAGGATCAGCGACAGGATCGCGAGGCGCCAGTCGAGCAGGAACATCGCGACCACGGCGGCGAGGACGGTCGTGACGTTCGAGACGACGGACGTGGCAGTCGAGGTGACAACGTCGTCGACCCCGCCGATGTCGTTGGCGATGCGCGACTGCACCTCGCCGGTGCGCGTGCGGGTGAAGAACGCGAGCGACTGGCGCTGCAGGTGCTCGTAGACGTCGGCGCGCAGCTCGTGCATGACCTCCTGGCCGACGCGGTTCGACAGGTACGTCTGCGCGACGCCGAGGATGCCGACGACGATGGCGATGCCGATCATGCCGAGCGCGAGCCAGGCCAGCAGCGTCGTGTTGCTCGTCGGAATGGCGTTGTCGATCACGTCGCGCAGCAGGAACGCCGGCACCATCCCGAGCGCGCTGGAGAAGACGATCAGCGCGAGGACGAGACTGAGGCGGCTGCGCTCGGGCCCGAACAGGCGGAAGACGCGGCGCAGGTTCGCGCGGCGGACCTCCGGGTCCTCCGGGCGCTTGGGCTTGTCGCCCACGTCGAACGTTCCATGTCTGCCGCGTGCACTCACTGCAAGTCCTAACGCTAGATCGCATCGACATATGCCGCAGCGCACGCCGCGAACCTGCCAACTGCGAAGGGGATCACATGACCCCCGAGGACTCGTAGGCTTCCGGCATGGCGCACGATCACGACCACGGGCCCGACTGCGGGCACGACCACGAGCACGTTCACGGACCCGACTGCGGACATGACCACGTGCACGCCGCCGCAGGCGCGCCGCAGCAGCACCCCATCTTCGAGGTCGCCGAGATCCCCGACGAGGACGCGGAGCGGTTTGCCGACGAGCTCGCGGAGGCCACCGCGCGCATGGCCAGCGAGCTGGCGTGGGCGATCGCGCCGTACCGCGAGCGCGAGTCGTTCGCGCTCGCCGGCGCGCCCGTCGCCGTCGTGTTCGAGCGCGCGCCCAGCTCGAAGGCGAAGCCGAAGCACCGCTCCGGCCAGCTGTCGCCCGAGCTGCTGCCGTTCCTCGTCGACGCGACCGTGCGCACCCGCGAGCGCATCGCGTACGCGCCCGACGAGGACAATCCGTTCCTGATCGCGCTCGTGCTGGCGTGCTTCTACGCCGTCGAGTCGTCGCGATCGGGTGCACTGGGATTGGGCCCGGAGACCCGCCGCGTGCAGCCGACGGTCGAGGTGCTCAAGGACGATCAGGCGACGGCCGACATCTTCGGCGTGCCGGGCTCGGCGATGCTGCGCGCGATCGCGCCCGTCGAGGCCGACTCCGGCGGCGAGACGATCGCCGCCGTCCAGTTCGTCTGGCGCACCTGACCCGCGGCGAGGCGGGAACCGCCACCGCCTTTGCAGCGCACGCCGGGGGCGGTAGAGTCGCGCCATGTCCGAGACCGAGCTCCAGCGACTGCAACGCGAGGCGCTCGCAGATCCCGACGCGTTCTGGGCACGCGAGGCGGCCGACCTGCCGTGGTTCTCGCCCTGGACCAGCGTGCTCGAATGGGACGCGCCGACGTTCACGTGGTTCGAGGGCGCGACGACGAACCTGACGGCCGCGTGCCTCGACCGTCACGTCGACGCCGGCTTCGGCGATCGCCCCGCGCTGATCTGGCTGCGCGAGGACGGCGCCGAGCGGCGGCTCTCGTACGCCGAGCTGCTGGCTGAGGTCGAGCGTGTCGCCGGTGCGCTGCGGGCGCTGGGCATTGGCCACGGCGACCGCATCACGATCTCCATGCCCGTCAGCGTCGAGGCGATCACGCTGATGCTCGCGTGCGCCCGTATCGGCGCGATCCACAGCGTCGTCTTCGCGGGCTTCGGCGAGGGCGCGCTCGGCCAGCGCATCCGCCTGTCGGGCTCCAAGGCCGTCTTCGTCGCCGACTCGACGCGTCGCCGCGGCAAGGTCGTGCCGCTCAAGCACATCGTCGATGCCGCGCTGGCCGACGGCGACCACGACGTCGAGCACGTGATCGTGCAGCGGCGCGAGCCCGATGCGGCGTCGGCAGGTCCCGGCGAGCTCGATTGGGACGAATTCCTCGCCGCCGGCGCGGACGAGAGCGGCGCGTACGCGGAGGTCGCGGCGACGGACCCGGTCTTCATCCTCGCCACCAGCGGCACGACCGCCACGCCGAAGCTCGTCGTGCACGTCCACGGCGGCTACATGGCGGGGCTCGACGCGATGGGACGCTGGGTCTACGGCCTCGAGCGCGACGACGTCTGGTGGTCCACGTCTGACATCGGCTGGATCGTCGGACACTCGTACATCGTCTACGGCCCGCTCCTGGCGGGAGCGGCGACGATCGCCTACGAGGGCTCGCTCGACTTCCCCGGCCCCGACACCCTCTACCGGCTGATCGCGCAGGAGCGCGTCACGGGGCTCTTCACCGCTCCGACCGCAGTCCGCATGCTGATGCAGCACGGCACCGCGCCCGCCGAGAGCCACGACCTGTCGACCTTGACCCGCGTCTTCTGCGCGGGCGAGACGCTCAACCCGCCTGCGTGGGCATGGCTGCAGCAGGACGTGCTGGGTGACCGCGTCCCGGTGATCGACCACATGTGGCAGACCGAGACGGGCGTGCCGCTCTTCGCCAACCCGTGGGGTCTCGGGCTCGAGGAGATCCGCCCCGGCTCGGGCGGCCTGCCGATGCCCGGCTGGGACGTCGGCATCGTCGATCCGCAGACGCACGACGACCTCCCTGCGGGGCAGGCGGGGATGATGATCGTGCGTCGGCCCTTCCCGTCGTTGACCGGCACGATCTGGGGCGACCCGCAGCGCTACGCCCTCGATTACTGGTCGCGCGTGCCGAACGCCTACGCGAGCGGCGACGCCTGCAAGTTCGATGCGGAGGGGTACGCCTGGTTCGCCGGCCGTGCCGACGAGGTGATCAAGATCGCCGCGCATCGCATTGGCACCGTCGAGGTCGAGACCGCCTTCCTCCACCACCCTGCCGTCGCCGAGGCCGGCGCGACGGGCCAGCCCGACGAGCTGCGCGGCGAGATCGTCGCCGTGTTCGTCGTGCTCAAGCCTGGCTTCTCGGTGTCGCCCGCGCTCGAGCAGGAGCTGCGCGCCACGGTGCGGGTGGTGCTCGGCCCGGTGGCGGTGATCGGCGACGTGCGCTTAGTCTCGAGCCTGCCGAAGACGCGCAGCGGCATGATCATGCGG
>JBPCSK010000108.1:0-2571 GCA_051007275.1 Gaiellales bacterium
GCTCTGCAGATGCGCCGACACCGTCGGCTGCTTGGTGCGGTATCGCAACCGGATGGCGGCGTTCACGATCGTGGTGCCGGGTGGCGCGCTGAAGGCCAGCAGTCCCTGCCGGCGGGCAGGCACTGCCGCGCCAGCGGCGAGCTTGAGGGTCCCGCATCCGTTCGTGCACCCGGCGACCCCAGGCGCGATCTGCGCGGTGATGCCGGCGGGATCGCTGGACGGCAGCCGGTACGAGATGACGGCGTCGCCGGCACGCGCCGGGCTGACGAGCGCGAGAGCGCCGAGAATGAGGATGAGGCTGGTGAGCAGCCGACGCAGCGAGATGTTCATGCTCGCAGCGTCATCAGCGTTCGGTCGCGGCCTGTGATGCGCACGTGGCGGTATCGCACGTGATTCGCACACACGCCTACCCACCCCGCGCTCACTGCTCGCCGGGCACAGCCGATACGCTCACGGTGTGCGCGTGCTCGCCTGGCTTCCCGCGGTGCTGCTCGCCGCGCTCGTGTGGAAGCTGAGCGCCACGCCGGATCTCGCGATCGCTTCGGGCTGGATTGATACCGTGACCCGGAAGGCCGCCCACATCACCGTCTTCGGGCTGCTCTGCGCGGCATGCGTGCTCGGCCTCCGCGCGCAGCGGCTCTCGGTGCATGTGTGCCTGTTCGGTGGCGCCCTGCTGGCCGTCGTCTACGCCATGGTCGACGAGTACCACCAGACGTTCGTGCCAACGCGCGTCGGCTCGCCGGTGGACGTCGCGATCGACGCGCTCGGCATCGGCATCGCGTCTATGGTGCTGGCGATGGCGTTCAACCGCAGGGGCATGGCATGAGCAAGCTGATCATCGTCGATACCGCACTGGCAGACGTGGACGCGCTGACCCGCGCGGCAGCCGAGTATCTGGCCCGTCGTCTGGGAGGAACGCCGCCGTTGGATCCCATGGCCCTGCCGGCGGATGCCGCAGGTGCGCTCGCGGCGATCGACGCATGGGCCGGTGCCGGCGCGGCCAACTGGCGTGCCGAGCTGACGCGGTTCTTCGAGGCACACGCGCCCGTCCACCTGGTGCCCGACCCGGAGCTCAACGCGGTGCTGCGCCGAGCCGGCAAGGGCGATTGGCACCTGGCCGTCGCGAGTGCCTTGCCTGCCACGCCGCTCGACTTGGAGCTGCAGCAGCTCGGCTGCGCGCGCGCCTTCAAGGCCGCGTGCGCCGGCGACTGCTCCATCGACGATGCGCTCACCATGGCGCAGGCGGCGCTCGGTGGGCACGACGCGCCGATCGCGCGGACTCGCGCTGAGGTGCTGTCCGTGCTCGACAGCTGATCAGGTGATCGACAGGCCGATGATCGATACGACGATCACGGCCAGTCCGATGTACTGGATGCCGCGGAGGCGCTCCTTGAGCACCGCGACGCCGATCAGCGCCGCCACCGTGCCGTACTGCCCCGTCAAGACGGCAGCCTGCGCCACGCCATAGGCCGATGACTTCAGGTAGAGCGTGAAGCCCGCGACCTCGCCCACGCCAGCAACGAGGGCAAACCAGATCGCCTTGCGGTCGAGCGGAAGTCGCCGCAGGGCCAGCAGTGGCAGCGAGACGACGAGCACGCCGACGAAGCGGGAGCAGCCGACAAGCCACGACGCGCCGAGATCATCCTGGATCTGTCCGCCGGCCCAGAGTTGGATGCCCCACAAAAGCGCCGCTCCGGCGCCGAGCAACGCGGCCGTGCGCTGGTTCGAGTAGTGCTGGCCGGGTGTCGCGGACCCACCCATGGAGGCCAGAATCGCCCCGACCACCGCGAGCAGCAGCGAGCCGATGGCCAGCGCGGACACCGGCTCGCCGCCGATGATCGACAGGACCGCCGCCACGCCGCCGTACGTGGCGGAGATCGGCGCGACCACGCTGATGCTGCCGAAGCGCACGCCGGCATAGACGCAGACGAGTCCGCCGAGCATGCAGGCGGCGATCAGCAGCACCCACAGCAGCGTTCTCAGATCCACGCGTCCAGGTGCACCGCTGAGGAGTGCCAGCGGCACGGCGGCGATCATGCTGAGCAGCATCGCCCAGCCGATGGCGCTGGTCGCGCCTATGCGACGCGAGGCCAGGCTGCCGGTGACCCCCGCCACGCCCCAGACGAGCGCGGACAGGACGCCGAGGACGATCCCGATCACATCGACCCCGAGACCGAGAGGATGATCACGCCGATCACGACCGCTCCCACGCCCGCCAGCTGCGCGCGAGACAGCCGCTCGCCGAGCAGAAGCCACGAGATCAGCGTCGCGATGGTCGCGTACTGCGTGGCGACGACCGCGGCGATGCCGACGCTCGACTCGGCGCCCCAGAGGAACCCCAGGAAGCCGGACGACTCGAGGGCGCCGGCAGCGAGTGCGAAGAACAGCGCAGGTCGTGCCGCGCTGAAGCGGCCACGTGCGAGCTGCGGCACCGCCATGGTCAGGATGCCGAGCCAGCGGGCGCCCATCACCACCCACGGCGGGCCAACACGAGCGCCGACGTCACCGGACACGTACAGCGACGCCCCGAATACACCTGCGGCGATGCCGGCGTTCACGCCTGCCTTGCGA
>JBPCSK010000109.1:0-2441 GCA_051007275.1 Gaiellales bacterium
ACGTCGTCGTAGACACGGCTGGCGCCGAGCTTGAGCTGGATCGGGATCTGGTAGTCCGTGGCCTCACGGACCTCCTGGATCTTGAGGCTCAGGTCGTCCGGGCCCATCCAGTCGGGATGGCGCGCGGGCGAGCGCTGGTCGATGCCGGCGGGCAGGGAGCGCATCTCAGCGACCTGCTCCGTCACCTTCTGGCCCATCAGGTGGCCGCCGAGGCCCACCTTGCAGCCCTGGCCGATGAAGAACTCGACCGCATCCGCGCACATCAGGTGATGCGGGTTGAAGCCGTAGCGGCTCTGGATGCACTGGTAGTACCACTTCGTCGACAGGTCGCGCTCCGGCGGGATCATGCCGCCCTCGCCCGAGCAGGTCGCCGTGCCGGCCATCGAGGCGCCCTTGGCCAGAGCCATCTTCGCCTCGAGGGACAGTGCGCCGAAGCTCATGCCCGTGATGTAGATCGGGATGTCGAGCTCGAGCGGCTTCTTGGCGAAGCGGCCACCGATGACGGTCTTGGTGACGCACTTCTCGCGGTAGCCCTCGATCACGAAACGGGTCAGCGTGCCCGGCATGAACATGAGCTGATCCCAGTGCGGGATCGGCTTGAACATGGAGAAGCCACGCATGCGGTAGCGACCCAGCTCGGCCTTCATGTGGATGTCGTTCATCACCTCGGGGGTGAAGATCGGGCTCCGGCCGAGAACTGCGCGCTTGCGCTCGATTTCCTTAGCGTTATCGCTCATCAGTATTCCCCCTTTTCCTAGAGAACGAGCTTGCGCTCGGAAGGCTCGAGGCTGTCGTAGTTGTAGAGCTTCTTGCCGCAGACGAACTTCTGGAAGGCCGGGGGCGTGCCCAGTTCGTAGATGCGGAACTTGCGGTCGATGAACTCGGTGTCCGCGTCGGTCCACTCGCCGGGGACGCAGTCGATCCCGAGGGACCGGACCTTGCCGCCGACGTAGATGATGCCGTCGTACATCGAGTCACCGAGGCCATGTCCGGCGTCGCCGCAGATGACCTGACGGCCGCGCTGCATCATGAAGCCGGTGTTGGCGCCGACGGAGCCCATCGTGAGGATGGTGCCGCCCTTCTGGTCGATGCCGGTGCGGGCGCCGAGGCGGCCCTTGACGATCAGATCGCCACCGCGCATCGCGGCACCCGTCAGGGAGCCGGCGTTGCCCTCGACGACCACGGTGCCGCTCATCATGTTCTCGCAGGCGGACCAGCCGACGCGACCCTTGATGTGGACCTCGGGACCGTCGATGACGCCGCAGCCGAAGTAGCCGAGGCTCCCGTCGAACGTGATCTTGCAGCGGGTCAGGAGACCGACGCCGAGCGAGTGCTTCGCACCCGGGTTCTTCACCGTGACGTCGGTGATCCCCTGCTCGTTGATCAGCCAGCGCAGCTCCAGATTGATCTGGCGCGTGGTCAGATTGAGCGCGTCGAACTCGGCCTTCTCGCCGTCGATGTGCGAGATCTTGGGGACCTCGGCGTTCGGCTCAACGAGACCGCGTGCGTCATAGACGATCTGGCTTTCACCGGTCAGCGCGTCCATACCATCACCTCACCCTCATACGGATCGTACGTGTCGATTTCATGGTCGATGATCGCGCGGATCGCCATCTCCTCGGATGCCATCGCGATCATGTTCTCGCCCTCGAAGAGGACCAGCGGCTTCGCCGCCATCTCGTCCTTCGCGACGCCCAGGGCATCGGCCGTGACGCAGATGTACGTGAACACGCCGTCGAGCTCGTCGAGGCTCAGCTCCATGGCCTCCTTGAGCCCCATGCCCTCGCTCATCTTCTCCGCCAGGTAGACGGCGATGATCTCCGAGTCGCACTCGGAGTTGAAGCGATGGCCGTTGCGCTCGAGGCGGCGGCGCCACTGGAAGTAGTTCGTCAGCTGGCCGTTATGCACCACGGCGATGTCGCTGAACGGATACGCCCAGTAGGGATGCGCGCCCGAGATGTCCACGTCGGACTCGGTCGCCATGCGGACGTGGCCGATGGCGTGCGTGCCCTGGAACGAGTCGAGCTTGTACTGCGCGCAGACCGTGTCGGCGTCGCCGAGGTCCTTGATGATCTCGAGCGAGTGGCCCAGCGAGAGGACCTCGCAATCCGAGATGTCCTCGATCTGGTCAGCCAGCTTCTTGAGGTCGCCGCTGTAATCGAGCGTGAGGCGGAACGCGTAGTCCGTCTCCTGCTCGCAGCTGACGATCTTCGCGCCCAGGCCGGCCAGACGGCGCTCCGCCTCGGCGCGATTGCGCTTGAGGCGGTCCTGGAACTCGAAGTCACGCGGCGTCGTGGTGTTCGCCGTCGTGTACCGCATGACGACGTTCTCCGTCGGCTCGGCGTACAGCGCGTACCCGGTCGAGTCCGGGCCGCGATGCTTCATGGACTGCAGCATGCGGGTCATGTCCTGACCCACGTTGTGGTGCCCATCCTTGTAGA
>JBPCSK010000110.1:0-6062 GCA_051007275.1 Gaiellales bacterium
CGCTCAGCACGGCGGAGGCCAGCGCCGTGGCCTCGGCAACGCCGCCGAGGCGCCCGCGGCTGCCCATCGAACGGAAGAACACGGCGTCATCGGTGTCGTGCTCGACGAGCCGCACGCGATCGCCCAGCACCGCACCCTGCGTGAACGGGCTCGAGGGATCGACGGCGATGACGCCGACGCTCTTCCCCGACCGCCGGATCTCGCCGACCAGCGCGCCCACCAGCGTCGACTTGCCGACTCCGGGCGGACCGGTGATGCCGATCACGGCGGCTCCGCCGACGTGCGGCCAGAGCGCGGCCATCAGCTCGGCGGCACCCGCGCCCTCGTCCTCGACGAGCGAGATCGCGCGGGCGATCGCGCGACGGTCGCCCGCGCGCACGAGCGTGGCGAGCTCGATCGGATCACGGGTGAGTGGCGCCATGCGGATACGGTAGCGATGCGGGATGGCAACGCCGTACGCCAGACCGCGGATACGCTTCACCCATGCCACGCGACCTGCCCCTCTTCCCACTCGAGCTCGTGCTCGTGCCGGGCGAGCCGCTGCCGCTCCACATCTTCGAGCCGCGCTATCAGGAGCTGCTCGATCGCTGCGTCGACCACGACGAGCCCTTCGTCCTCGTGCTCCAGGACGAGGAGGGCATGCGCGAGGTCGGCTGCACCGCCGAGATCACCGACGTGCTCGAGCGCTTCCCCGACGGCCGCGCGAACATCATCACGATTGGACGCGAGGTCGTCCACCTCGAGCGGGTGCACGACGAGCACTCCTACCGCTCGGCGATCGTGATGCCAGCCGAGGACGATCCCGCCGAGGCATCGGAGGCAGCCCAGGCCGCCGCTCTGGCCGCGTTCGCCGGTCTTGCCGACGAGCTCCCCGACCAGACACCGGATCTTCCCGACCCCGGCCCGGGCCTGTCCTACCAGCTGATCGCGCGCATCGACCTCGGGCACGACGCCAAGCAGGACCTGCTCGAGGAGCGTGATGAGGAGCGCCGGCTGGCCGTTGTCACCGGACTGCTGGACGAGATCCGCCGCGGCCTCGTGCTGACCCGCGAGACGCAGGAGCGCGCGCGCCGAAATGGTCGCGTGCGCACGCCTGAGGAGCTGGCGGCCGAGCTCGGCCTCGACTAGCCAGGACTACTTGAGGAAGTCGGGAACGTCGACGTCGCCCATGTCGTCCGACGCCGTCGAGACGCTGAACTCCGGGATCATCGCCGCGCCGCCCGTCATCGAGGCCTCCATCGGGCGCGAGCCCGCGGGACGATCGAAGCCGGTCGCGATCACCGTCACCCACACCTGGTCGCCGAGGCTCTCGTCGACGGTGGCGCCGAAGATGACGTTGCAGGACTCGTCGGCCGCGTTGCGGACGATCTCGGCGATCTCCATCGCGTCATGCAGCGACAGATCCGGGCCGCCGGAGACGCTCAGCAGGATGCCCGTGGCGCCCTTGATCTGATGCCCGACCAGCGGGGACTCAACGGCGCGCGTCGCCGCCTCCTTGGCGCGATTGCTGCCGCTCGCCATCCCGATACCCATCAGGGCGGTGCCGGCGTCGCGCATGATCGTGCGCACGTCGGCGAAGTCGAGGTTGATCAGCCCGGGGGTCGTGATGAGATCGCAGACGCCCTGCACACCCTGGCGGAGGACATCGTCGGCGACATGGAACGCGTCGACCATCGTGACGCTGCGGTCGAGGACCTGCAGCAGGCGATCGTTCGGGATCGAGATGAGCGTGTCGACGTTGGCCTGGAGCATCTCCATGCCGGCGTCGGCCTGAGCGCGACGCTGCGCACCCTCGAAGCGGAACGGCGTCGTGACGATGCCAATCGTGAGCGCGCCGAGCTCGCGCGCGATGCGCGCCACGACCGGCGCGGCACCCGTGCCCGTGCCACCACCCTCACCGCAGGCGATGAAGACGAGGTCGGAGCCGCGGAGCGCGTCGCGGATGGCGTCGTCGGACTCCTCCGCCGCCTCACGGCCGATCTCCGGGCGTGCACCGGCGCCGAGACCCTTGGTCAGCTCGTCGCCGATGTGAATGCGCTTGGGCGCGCCGGAGGCGTGCAGCTGCTGGGCGTCCGTGTTGATCGCAATGAACTCGACGTCGCGGATGCCCGCTTCGATCATGCGATCGACGGCGTTCACGCCGGCGCCGCCGACGCCGACCACGCGGATCACGGCGAGGTAGGCGTGCGACGAGACGTCACGTGCCACGGGCGAGCCCTTGATGTCACCGCGCGCGAAGGCGGCGGCAGGTCGCTGCTCGGCCGGCGCGTCGACCGGGTCCGGCACGGGCTGGATATGCGAGGTCGCGGCAGGCGTCGGATCGGGCGCTGCCTGCACGGGCGGTGCCGGCGGCTCCATCATCTGCGTGTTCTCGGCAGGCTCCTGCGGCTGCGGCGTCACCGGGTTGGCGGCGTCGGTCGCGCGGAACAGGTCCGCGAGCGGACCGTCATGCATGCTGGCTCGCTTATTCGACACGGCTGAGCACCTCCTCGGCCAGGGCGCGGTAGGCATTGGCGCCTGCGCCGTCTGGCTGATAGGAAAGCACGCTGCCTCCCTGGACAGGCGCCTCCGCGAGCTTCACGGACTTCTTGATGCGGGTCTGGAACACGAGATCCTGGAAGTTGGCCTGCAGGAGATCCAGCGCCTCGCGGCCGTGGATCGTGCGCCCCTCGACCATGGTCGGCAGGATGCCCTCGATGTGGACCGCCGGGTTGAGGTGCTCGCGGATCATCTGGAGCGTCGACTCGAGCTGCACGAGGCCGCGCAGCGAGAGGTACTCGAGCTGCACCGGCACGATCACGCCGGTGTAGGTCGTGAAGGCGTTGATCGTCAGGAGGCCGAGCGACGGCGGCGTGTCGATCAGGATGAAGTCGTAGTCGCTCTTGACGGCGGAGATCGCCTTCTCGAGCGAGCGCTCGCGGCCGATCATCGCCGACAGCGCCAGCTCGGCGCCGGCCAGATCGATCGATGAGGCGGCGACATCGACCTCGCGGTGGTGGATGACGCTCTGGATCGGCAGGCGATGCACCAGCACGTCGAACATCGACTGCTGCAGGTGCTCGGGATCGATGCCGAAGCTCATCGTGAGATTCGACTGGGGATCGAGGTCGACGACCAGCACGCGGTTGCCGCGCTCCTTGAGCGCGGCGGCGAGGTTGACGGTCGACGTCGTCTTGGCGACGCCGCCCTTCTGGTTGGCCATCGAGATGATGCGGGGTCCCGGCTGAGCACCTGGCGCGACGCTCAGGCGCATCGGTGCCGTCTCGTACGGCATCGCAGGGGCTGTGGCGGTGGGAGTCATGCCCCTCCCTTTCTCACTCTCCTGCTGATCTCCTCCCCGTGGTGTGCGACAGGTGATCAGCGCTGCGCCGACCTGCGATGCTTGCGCCATGGCCTTCGAAACCGCGATCTGCCGTCCCGACGCGCCGCGCGACGCTGATCTGATGCTCCTGTTCGCGGGCGAGGGGCTGATTCTGGCTGCCGGCAGCGCAGAGCTGCCGCGGCGGAGCGACGTCGCCGCGCTGATTCCCGCCGAGACCGTGCACGTGGGTCGCATCGACGGCATCGCGGTCGAGACGGCGCGAATCGACCGCGACACGCCGCTGCCCGCCGGCCTCGAGGCCACCGTGCTGCGCGCGCTCCACGGTCGCGTCGAGGAGGAGGCCTGGGCGCTGGCCGGGCGGGCCTTCCAGCTCGCCGAGTGGGATCGCACGCACCGGTTCTGCGGGGTCTGCGGGGCGGCGACCGAGCTGCGCGCCGACGAGCGCTCGCGCGCCTGCACCGCCTGTGACTTCCGCGCCTACCCCCGCCACTCGCCCGCCGTGATCGTGCTGATCACCCGTGGCGACGACGAGGTGCTGCTCGGGCGCTATGCGCGCTTCCCCGCGGGCATGTACTCCACGCTGGCGGGCTTCGTCGATCCGGGCGAGAGCGCCGAGGACGCCGTGCGCCGCGAGATCCGCGAGGAGGCGGGCATCGAGATCACCGAGCCGCAGTGGTTCGGCAGCCAGAGCTGGGCCTTCCCCCATTCCCTGATGCTCGGCTTCACCGCGGAGTGGGCAGCGGGCGAGATCGTGGCCGACGAGAACGAGCTCGAGGATCTGCAGTGGTTCACCCGCGACGCGCTGCCCGTGCTGCCGCCGCCGGCCAGCATCGCCCGCCGCCTGCTGGACTCCTGGCTGTGATGCAGGTCGACCGCATCGGCGACGGGCTCTGGCGCTGGACCGCGCCGCATCCCGCATGGCACGACGATCCCACCAGCCCGTACGGCGGCTGGGACCGCGACGTGGCGTGCGTGTACCACGAGGCACCCGACGGGATCGTGCTGATCGACCCCCTGGTGCCCGACGGCGATGAGGCCGATCGCTTCTGGCGCCATCTGGATCAGGACGTGGCGCGCGTCGGGCGGCCGCCGATCGTCGTGGTCTCGGTCGGCTGGCACGGGCGCAGTGCCGATGCGGTGCGTGAGCGTTACCCCGGCACGCGCGTGCTCGGCGTCTCGCGTGACGCCTCCTGCCAGATCGACGAGCTGCTCGAGGACGGGCTGCACCTGCCCGGCGGCTGCCGCGTCACGCTCGCCGGCCCGGCCGGGGAGGGCCAGATGGCGATCGTGCAGTGCGCCTGCCACGGCCTCCTGTGGCTATCCGATCTCGTGATCGCTGACGGCACGGGCGGCCTGCGGCGCCCGCCAGCGAGCTGGTTCGACGAGCCGGGCGCCGCCTACTGGCTCGAGCACGGGCTGCCGCTCCTGCTGCCGCACCTGCTGGAGCTGCCGATCGAGCACCTCGTGCCGGCCCACGGGCCGGTCGTCAGCACCGATGCCCGCGTAGCACTGGAACGTGCGCTCGACGTCCCCATGACGTGACCCCACCCGATCGCATCTGCGTCTCGTGCGGCCGCGCGTTCTCCTGGCGCAAGGCCTGGGCACGCGATTGGGAGCAGGTCCGGTACTGCTCGAGCGCCTGTCGCAAGCGCGGCGCGACCGCGACCGACGCGGCGCTCGAGGCCGCCATCCTCGAGCTGCTGGCGCAGCGAGCCGACGGCGCCACGATCTGTCCCTCCGAGGCGGCGAGGTCGGTCGGTGGCGACGACTGGCAGCCACTCATGGAACCGGCCCGCCGTGCGGCCCGGCGCCTCGTGGCGGCCGGCGCGATCGAGATCACGCAGGGTGGCCGAGTCGTGGATCCGTCGACCGCGCGCGGTCCGATCCGGCTTCGGCGCACGCGCTAGGCTCACGTCATGCCCATCGACGACGGCCTGATCGGCGGCATCCACGTTGAGCGCCTGGCGCGCGCCGAGGCGGCGGGCGACGTTCCCCACGATCAGGAGGCGTTCCAGGCCTCGACGCTCGATGCCCTGCTGCGCGGCGAGCTGATCGGCGATCTGACGATCGGCGAGCTCCTCCAGCATGGCGACCTCGGTCTCGGCACGCTCAACCTGCTCGACGGCGAGCTGATCGTCGTCGACGGCGAGGCGCTCGTGGCGCGCACCGACGGGAGCGTCGAGCGCGTGCCGCACGACACGCAGACGCCGTTCGCCGTCGTCTGCCCGTTCAGCGCGGAGCACGAAGGCCCGCTCGGCGCCGCTGAGGGCTTCGCCGCCGTGACCGCCGCCGTCGACGCGCTCGCGCCGCCCGACGCGACCTGCGTCGCCGTGCGGATCGACGCGCGGATCGCGCACGCCCGGCTGCGCAGCGTGCCGAAGCAGACGCAGCCCTCGCCAACGCTGGCCGATGCCGTCGCCGCCCAGGTGGAGTTCGAGCTCGGCGAAGCCGACGCCACGATCGTCGGCTTCCGCTTTCCCCGCGACGTCGCCGGGCTCGAGCTGCCCGGGTGGCACCTGCACCTGGTCACCGCCGACCGCAAGGCCGGCGGGCACGTTCTCGACCTCTCGGTGCTGGACGGGCAGATCGCAATCGAGCGCGAGACGGAGCTGACGGTCGAGGTGCCAACGGGCGTGGACGTCGGGCGCGCGGGCGTGAATGCGCAGCGCGATCGGGAGCTGGATGAGATGGAGCGGGGCTGACGGCGGGATCACCTCGAGGTGGCTCGGTCGGCAACGAC
>JBPCSK010000111.1:0-1840 GCA_051007275.1 Gaiellales bacterium
GCCAAGCTGCGCCACAAGCGCCGCAAGAAGCGCGTCGGCCTCTAATCCCCCTGCGCCGATCAGCTTTGCGTTGGTGCCAGGCACCAACGCAAAGCTGATCGGCGCAGGGGAATTAGAGTCCGACGCGCTTCTTGCGGCGCTTGTGGCGCAGCTTGGCTGCGGCGGCCTTGCCCGGCGTGGGCTTGCCCGCCTGCGGCTTGCCCGGACCGTCGGTGTGGACCGAGCGGTTCGACTGCTGATGCTTGTGATGCTCGCGCTGCGGCATCTCGCTGCGCGCCTCGGCCTTGTCACCGTGACGCGGCTTGTCGCCATGACGCGGCGTGGCGTCGGTGTGCGGCCGGTCGGCGTGCGTCGGTCGGTCGTCGTGGCGCGGACGATCGCCGCTGCGCGGCTGGTCGTCGCGACGGTGCGCATCGCCATGGCGCGGCTTGTCGCCGCGATGCGGCTTGCGACCCTCGTGGTGCTTCTGCTCGCCCTGGACCGGCGTCTCGGCGATCGCGTCGGCGACATCGGCCGCGGCCGGGCGCTTCGCGTCGACGCGAACCGGCTTGACCTCGCCGAGCAGGTCAAGATCGACGGGACGGATCTCCGCGTCGAGCTTGAGCTGGCTGATCAGCTTGCGCACCGGGTGCTCATCGGCCTTGCCGACGAACGAGACGACGAGGCCGTCCTCGCCCGCGCGGCCCGTGCGGCCCGAGCGATGCGTGTAGTCGGCCTTGTCCGCCGGCGGATCGAAGTGCACGACGCACGAGACCTGATCGACGTGGATGCCGCGGGCGGCGACGTCGGTCGCGCACAGCACCGGCATGCGGCCCTTCGTGAAGGCCTGCAGAGCGCGATCACGCTGCGACTGCGAGCGGCCGCCGTGCAGGTTGGCCGCGCCAACGCCGGCAGCATTGAGCTTCTTCGCGAGGCGATCGACGCCATGCCGGGTGCGGCAGAACGCGATCACGGTGCCGGTGCGAAGCACGACATCGATCAGCAGCTCGACGCGATCGTCGGGCTTGACCTTCCAGAAGTAGTGCTCGACGTCGCCGACGGAGCGAGCCTCGGCGACGGCCTCGTGACGGACCGGGTTCTTCTGATAATCGCGGGCGACCTTCTCGACCTCGCCATCGAGCGTGGCGGAGAAGAGCAGGGTCTGGCGATCCGGCTGCACCTGATCGAAGATCCGACGCACGACCGGCAGGAAGCCCCTGTCGGCCATGCGGTCGGCCTCGTCGAGGACGACGATGCCGACGTCGGAGAGGTCGACGTCACGGCGCTGGATCAGATCCTCGAGCCGGCCGGGACAGGCGACGAGGACCTCGACGCCACGGCGCAGCGCGCTCTGCTGCGCGCCGTAGCCGGTGCCGCCGTAGACGGAGGCGGACCGGAAGCCGCGAGCCTTCGCGAGCGGCTCGACCTCGCGCATGATCTGCTCGGCGAGCTCGCGCGTCGGCGCGAGGATCAGCGCGGTCGGGCGCTTCGGCTTGGCCGGCTTGACCTGCGCGGCGACGGCGAGCCCGAAGGCGATCGTCTTGCCGGAGCCGGTCGGCGCCTTGCCAAGCACGTCGAAGCCCTGCAGGGCGTCCGGGATCGTGGCGGTCTGAATGGGGAACGGGGCCTCGATGCCCTTGCGCGCCAGCACGGCGGCAAGATCGGCGGGCACGCCGAGGTCGGTGAACGTGAACTGCACTGGTACTCCTAACGAGCGTCAGCCTGCTCGAGTGGATTCCAGAGCAAGCCCATTCCGATGCGGAAGTGCCAACGAGGTTCGTCGGCAGCACGGAACGTCCTCCCACGGTATCAGCGGTTGGCGAACGCGGCGGCGGTGATCAACTTCGGAATGGGGTCAGAC
>JBPCSK010000112.1:0-1103 GCA_051007275.1 Gaiellales bacterium
GCGCGATGCAGCGCTCGAGGCCGTAGACGCGGGCGATGCCGTCGCCGACCTGGATGACGGTGCCGATCTCCTCGACGTCGGCGGTGTCCTCGAACCCGCTGATCTGGTTCTTGAGGATGGATGCGATCTCGTCGGGATTCAGCTTCACGGTTCTCTCCGTCTATCTAGGCGGTCGGGATGCGGGCGGCGCGCAGATCGCGGCCGAGCAGGTCGAGGCGGCGACGCAGGGATGCGTCGACGAGGCGGTCGCGGACCCGAAGGACCACGCCGCCGAGGATGGTCGGATCGACGGTGCGATCCATGGTCACGGTCAGGCCGGTCGCCGAGGCGAGCTGCTGCTGCACCGTGTCGGCGGTGGCATCGTCGATGGCGACGGCAGTCGTCAGCTCGACGGCGAGCTCATTGCGATCAAGGCGCACGCGATCGGCGAACGCCTCCTGGATGGCGAGCAGATCCCCGAGGCGACGGTGGTCGAGCAGCACCTGCAGGAAGCGCGCCACGAGGGGATCGTCGCCCTTCGCGAGGGCGGCGAGCAGGTTGCTCTTGCCCTCGCCGCGGACGGCGGGGTTCGTCAGCGCACGGGCCAGCAGCGGGTTCTCGCGGACGGCGTCCGCGATGGCGGCCAGCTCGCCGTCGACCTCGTTGAGGCGACCGGCGTCGGCAGCGGCGTCGTAGAGCGCCGTGGCGTACGGGGTGGCGACGCTCACGCCTGCTCCGCGCCCCCGTGCAGCGCGGAGAAGTCGACGCCCGCGAGCGCCTCCTCCACCAGCCGCTTCTGCTCCGCCTCATTGAGCGCATGCCCGAGCACCTTCTCGGTGGCGAGCAGCGTGAGATCGGCGATCTCGGTCTTGATGCGATCGAGCGACTGCTGCGTCTCCGCGGCGATCGCCTGCTGTGCTGCCGCGATGCCCTTCTCACGCTCGACCGCGAGTTCCTCGGTCAGCTGGCGCTGCTGCTCGGCGGCCGTCGTGCGGGCGCGCTCGAGGATCTCCGAGGCCTCCTGGCGGCTGGCCGCCAGCTGCGTCTTGTACTCGCCGAGCAGACGCTCGGCCTCCTCGCGGGCATGCTCGGCAGCCTCGAGGTTCTTGCGGACGGCCTCCCGC
>JBPCSK010000113.1:0-11871 GCA_051007275.1 Gaiellales bacterium
CGTGCACCTGCAGTACGCGCGCAAGGTGGGCACGGTCGAGGTCGTCAACCCGGGCTCGGTCGGCTTCCCCTTCGACGGCGACCAGCGCGCGGCGTGGGCGATCATCGACGACGGACAGCTCGAGCTGCGGCGCACGCCGTACGACGTGGAGCGCGCCTTGGCGCGCTTGGCGGGGCTCGCCTCGCACCCAGAGCGGCGCCTGGCCGAGCGTCGTCTGCGCACCGCTCGCTCCTGAGGGCGTCGGGCATCATGGGAGCGTGATCTCCCTCCCCAGTAGCGACACGCTCACCTCGCATGGGGTCAACTGGATCGCCATGGGCGTGGTGATCGTCCTCGCCATCCTCGGCGCGATCCTGATCCCGCGCCTCACCGTCGCGCTGATGTCCCGGCGCCTGCGAAACCGTCGCTCGACCGACATCGATGAGCACCGTCGTGCCAAGCGCGCCGACACGACCGTCGCCGTCGTGCGCTCGCTCTCGCGCTACGCCGCGATCGTCGCGGGCATCCTCGGCATCTTCGCCTTCGGGTTCACCGGGGCGGGCTCGACCGTGCTCGGCGTCTCGCTGCTGATCGCGATCGTCGGCTTTGCCGCGCAGAGCGTTCTGCGCGACGTCATCGCGGGCACGATGGTCGTGGCCGAGCGCTGGTTCGACGTGGGGGATGCGATCACGATCGAGCCGTGGGCGATGAGCGGCATCGTCGAGGCGATCACGCTCCGCAGCGTCAAGCTGCGCGGTCTCGGCGGCGAGACGATGCGCATCCACAACCAGCACATGTACGGCGTGCGCGTCGCGCGCAACGGCATCCGCGAGCTGGCGATCGAGATGTACGTCTCCGACCCCGACAAGGGCCGCGAGCTGTTTCGCCGCCTCTCGGAGCTGCTGCCGTCCGGACCGATGCACCTGCTGTCGACCGCGCTGCAGATCACCGAGGAGCAGCAGCTCGGCTCGCTGACGCGCCTGGCCGCCGAGGGCTCGGTGCCGCCGGGGCGCGAGTGGATGCTCGAGTCGTTCGCGATCAACCTGCTCAAGGAGCTGGACACCGAGGGTGTGATCAAGCACGGCCCCGTGTCGTACTTCGCCGACTCGGTCGCCGAGCAGCGCTTCGCACGCTCCGTCGCGCCGCAGCTCGACATCGATCAGTAGGGGCTAGGTGTTCTGTCTATCGGCCTGCGAGACGATTGATGCGCCTGGCGCGCGCGAGACGTGCGTCAGACGTGCGCACGTGGCGCGTACACACGTAGCTGATCCCGATCAGGGCGGGCGTGAACAGTGCGCACGTCTGACGCCCGCGGCTGCGCCGCGTACGTCATGCGCACGCACTGTTCACGCCCGCCAATGCGGCCCCGCGCGCACTGAGCTGTCGCACAGGCTCATAGGCAGAACAGCTAGTGCGCCGAGAAGTTCTCGGGGTGGACCGATTCCTCCAGGACGGTCAGGAGCCGCGTCGAGGGGCTGTAGCGCAGCACTGCGAGCTGGGCACGACCGAGGCCGACCTCGTGACGCAGCACCGGGCACTGGGCCAGCAGCTTGTGCGCGGTGTGGCGGGCATTGACGTCGACGGCCTCCTCGACCGTGTCGACGCCGCCGGCCTCGTACAGGCCGGCCGCCAGCGCACCCGAGAGCGGTGCGAGCGCCTTGTCCGGCGCGGTGCCGGACCGGAACTCGGTGAAGGCCGCATCGACGGCGCGGCAGTCCTCGTGCCCGAGCACGATGGCCAGACGCGCGCCCGCCGTCGAGACGGCAAAGCCCATGCCGGCCGCGACCGGGATGTCCATGTAGTGGCCGGGGAGGCGCAGCGTGAAGATCGCACCGGGCGCGGCGCCGAAGATGGCGGCGGGCATCACGCGGGCGTCGGAGCACCCGATCACGGCGACGGGCGGCTGGTGGACGAGCGGATCCTCGGGCGCGCCGAGATAGTCGCGCTCGGACGAGCCCTCGGCCCAGCGACGGTTGCCCTCGAGGATGCGCTCGAGGAGCTCGGGTGCGGACGGCGGCGGCATCGCCCACAAGGGTACCGCTCTGCCGCCGCGGGGTGGTGACGATGCGGATGACGATGCGTCGGGCGAACGCGCAAGCGCCGCGCCGCTTCGGCATGATTCACCGCGTGAGCGCAACCCCCGCGACCAAGCGCCGCGACCGACGGGCCGACATCCTCGCGGCGACCTGCCGGGTCGTCGTGTCCGATGGGCTCGACGGTCTGCGGTCGGCCACGGTGTCCGCGGCGGCGGGTACCTCGGCCGGGCTCGTCCACTATCACTTCCCGACGCTCGATGATCTCGCGCTGGCGGCGTACCTGTGGGACGAGGAGCGCGTGTGGGAGCCGCTTGCCGGCGTCGATGCCACGGCCGACCCGCTGGGGATGCTCGAGCTGCTGCTCGTGGGCCAGCTGACCGAGCCCGAGGCGGACGTGCGTGCGGGCTTCATGCTCTGGCAGGAGTACGCGCGCCGCGCGATCGTGGACGACCGTATTCGCGAGGTCGTTGTGCGACGCATCGAGCGCTGGGTCGACGTGATGACCGGATTGATTCGCAGCGCCGCTGAGCAGGGGACGTACGCGGACGCGGAGGCGGCGGCGACGGCCGCACCGCTGTTCGCCGCGCTGCTGTTCGGAGCGAGCGCCCTCCACCTGTCCGGACTGGTACCCATCGAGGTCGCTGCGAACGACATGGCGACGCAGCTCGCGCAGCGCGTCACGGGGACGAGCAGGCCCGCGGCCGCCGCTCCCGTGCCGGCATCGTCCGATGCAGAGGTCGCGAGCGTCTCATCGGACGCCGTGCTCGATGCGACGCTCGCGGTCGTCGCGCGCGGTGGCGTGCGGGCTGTGCACTTCGCCGACGTCGCTGCGGAGGCGGGCGTCTCGACGGCGCTGCCCCGGTACTACTTCGCGACGCTGCATGGCCTGCTCGCTGCGGCCTTCGCCCGCTTCACCGAACGCCGTCGGGCACGGGTGCGCCAGCTGATTGCGAGCGCTTCCGATCCGCGCGAGCGCGTGCGGTTCGCGGTTGTCGGGCTGGCGGCAATGGATTCGCCACAGCGCCGCGATGAGCTCATCATCTGGCACGAGTTCCTGCGCTTGGGCTTCATCCACGATGACGTGCGACCGGTCGTCTGCGCCGCTGCGCAGAGCGACATCGACGAGCTGTCGATGCTGCTCGGCGCAGCGGGTGCTGCGGATACCCGGGATCCCGATGCGACGGCTCGGCAGCTGGTCGAGCTTGTCAGTGGAGTCGGGCTCGGTGAGCTGCTCGGCATTCTCGGCGCCGACGAGGCGGTGCGGATCCTCGACTGGGCCGTCGCGGACGCGCTGAGTCCCGGCGCCTGAGACTGCCGAGCTCAGCGGCGCCGCGCGCCGCCCAGCTCAGCCTCAGGCGAGCCAGTCGAGGTACACGGACTGGTCGCGGCGATCCATGATCCCCATGTTGACGACCTGGTTCGCGATCTTGCCGTCCTTGTCGATCAGGAAGGTGCCGCGCATGCACGTGCCCCAGTCCTCGTCGAACACGCCGTAGGCCTTGGAGACCTCGCCATGCGGCCAGAAGTCGGAGAGGAAGCGGCCGTTCGCGCCGAGCTTCTCCTTGTACGACTGGCGGATCAGCCAGGCGTCGCACGCCACGTTGAGGATCTCGAGGTCGTCGCGCTCGAGCCGCGACTCGTCGCGGATCTCGCAGATCTCGCCCTCGCAGATGTCGGTGTACGAGAACGGGTGGAAGAACAGCAGCACGTTCTTCTTGCCGCGGTAGTCGCTCAGGGTGACGCTCGTGTCGAACGTCTCCTGCAGGGTGAAGTCGGGGGCGATGTCGCCGATCTCGGGCACGTCAGATCTCCTCAGGACGCGGGGGTGTGCTGGATGGTTCGCGCTGGGCGCGCAATTCGCCGAGTATCTCACCCAGGCGCGCCTCGAAGCCCATCGCGGTGGGCTCGTAGAACCGCTGGTGGGCGAGGTCCTCGGGCAGGTGCCGCTGGCCGGCGACGAAGCCGCCTTCCGCGTGCGGGTACTGGTAGCCGACGCCGCGACCGAGCGCCTTGGCGCCCGAGTGCGAGCCGTCGCGCAGGTGGTCGGGCGGCACGCGGGTGCCGTGCTCGCGCACCGCGGCGCGCGCGGCATCGCCCGCGGCGTAGGCGGCATTCGACTTGGGGGCGAGCGCGAGGTACGTCACGCACTGCGCCAGCGGGATGCGACCCTCGGGCATGCCGATCTCCTGGATCGCCTGCGCCGTCGAGACCGCGAGGGGCAGGGCGCGCGGGTCGGCGTTACCGACGTCCTCGCTGGCGAACACGATCAGGCGGCGCGCGACGTAGCGCGGGTCCTCGCCGCCCTCGAGAATCGTGTGCAGCCACCAGAGCGCGGCGTCGGGATCGGAGCCGCGCATGCTCTTGATGAAGGCGGAGATCGCGTCGTAGTGGAGGTCGCCCTCCCGGTCGTAGCGGATTGGGATGCGCCCGACCTGCGCGACGAGGTCCTCGGTGATCGCGTCGGCGTCCGCCTCGCGCGCCGCCGCCGCGGCCTCGAGCAGCGCGAGCGTCGCGCGCCCGTCGCCGGCGGCTGCGCGGGCGATCGCGTCACGGGCGTCGCCGTCGACGGTCACGCCGAGCGCCTCGGCGCCGCGGTCGATCATGCGGCCGAGATCCTCGGGCTGCAGCGCGACGAGCTCGTACAGGGTGCAGCGCGAGAGCAGGGCGGAGATGACGCCGACGTGCGGGCTCTCGGTCGTCGCGCCGATCAGGATCAGCAGGCCCGACTCGACGAGCGGCAGGAGGCTGTCCTGCTGGGCCTTCGTGAAGCGGTGGATCTCGTCGAGGAAGAGGATCGTGCGGCGGCCATCGCCGGCGAGCCGGTCGCGGGCTCGCTCCGTGACCGCGCGAACGTCGGCCTTGCCGGCGTCGACGGCCGAGAGCTCCTCGAACGACGCGCCGGTGCGCTGGGCGACGATGCGGGCGATCGTCGTCTTGCCGGTGCCGGGCGGGCCGAACAGGATCATCGAGCCGATGCGATCCTCCTCGATCGCGCGCCGGAGCGGACGACCCGGGCCGATCAGTGCCTCCTGCCCGACCATCAGCTCGAGCTCGTCCGGGCGCAGGCGCTCAGGCAGCGGCGCGACCGCGCGGCGGCGATCATCGGCGGCGGTGGAGAAGAGGTCGCTCACGCGCTGCAGCCTAGTCGGCGTGGCGTCCCCGCCCGCGGACGCGCCGCTCGGGTAGGCTGCGGAGCGATGACCGACATGCAGGCGATGTGGCTCGGCCTTGGCGCGGCGATGATCATTCCGTTCGCGATCCTCGGCGCCGCGCTGCGTCCCTTCTGGCTGCCGCTCGCGTTCGCCGTGCTCGGGTCGCTGATCTGGATCCCGGGCCTCGGCGTCAGCGCATGGATCGCCGGCGCGGCGGGTTCCGTGATCGGCTGCTTCATTGGCATTCCCGTTCGTCGCGGCCTGCTCGCGTTCCGCGCGCGCCGCATCGCCGCCCACCGCTCCCAGGCTTCCCCCGGAGGACCCTCGTGACCGATCTCGTCGACCGCTCCATCAACACCATCCGCACGCTCGCGATGGATGGCGTGCAGAAGGCGAACTCGGGCCACCCGGGCACCGCGATGGCGCTGGCGCCGATCGCGTACCTCTACTTCAACGAGTACATGCAGTACGACCCGCAGCAGCCGCACTGGGCCGGCCGCGATCGCTTCGTGCTGTCGCCGGGCCACGCCTGCATGCTCCAGTACGCCACGCTGCACCTGACCGGGTACGACGTCTCGCTCGAGGATCTCAAGCAGTTCCGCCAGTGGGGCTCGCTGACCCCGGGCCATCCCGAGCTGGGGCACACGCCGGGCATCGAGGTCACGACCGGGCCGCTCGGCCAGGGCGTCGGCAACATGGTCGGCTTCGCGCTCGCCGAGCGCATGCTCGCCGCGCGCTACAACCGCCCGGGCCACGAGATCATCGATCACCGCGTGTTCGGCATCTGCTCCGACGGCGACCTGATGGAGGGTGTGGCCCAGGAGGCCGCGTCGCTCGGCGGGCACCTCCAGCTCGGCAAGCTCACGATGATCTACGACGACAACCGGATCACGATCGAGGGCGACACGGGGCTGGCCTTCACCGAGGACATCCCGAAGCGCTTCGAGGCGCTCGGCTGGCACGCGCAGCGCCTCGAGGACGGCTGGACGCTCGACGACGTGCGCGCCGCGATCGACGCGGCCGCGCAGGATGACCGCCCGTCGATCATCGTGCTGCGCACGCACATCGCGCCCGGCGCCCCGAACAAGCAGGACACCTCTGACGCGCACGGCGCGCCGCTCGGCGAGGAGGAGATCAAGCTCACGAAGGCCAACTACGGCTGGCCCGAGAACGAGCAGTTCCTCGTTCCTGACGACGTCGCCGCGCACATGGACCACAAGGCGCGTGGCGTCGAGGCACGCGAGGCGTGGGAGGCGAAGCTCGAGGCCTACCGCGCGGCGCATCCCGAGCTCGCCGCCGAGCTCGAGCGCGTCCTCGCGGGCGACCTGCCCGACGGCTGGGACGCGCACCTGCCGGTCTTCGAGGCCGATGCCAAGGGCCTCGCGACCCGCTCGTCGAGCGGCAAGGTGATCCAGGGCCTGGCCGCTGGCATCCCCGAGTTTGTCGGCGGCTCCGCCGACCTCGCGCCGTCGAACAACACGCACATCAACGACGGCCTGAGCGTCTCCGAGCGCGACTTCTCCGGCCGCAACCTGCACTTCGGCATCCGCGAGCACGGCATGGGGGCGATCCTCAACGCGATGAACGTGCACGGCGGCCTGCGGGTCTTCGGCGCCACCTTCCTCGTGTTCTCCGACTACATGCGCGGCGCCGTGCGCGTCGCGGCGCTGTCGAAGACGCCGGTCACGTACGTCTGGACGCACGACTCGATCTGGGTCGGCGAGGATGGTCCCACCCACCAGCCGATCGAGCAGGTGATGTCGCTCCGCCTGATCCCGAACCTGACGGTGATCCGCCCCGGCGACGCCAACGAGGTCCGTGAGGCGTGGAAGGCCGCGATGCTCAACCGCACCGGTCCGACAGCGCTGATCCTCACGCGCCAGAACCTGCCGACCGTCGATCGCTCCGTCTTCGCCCCGGCCGAGGAGCTCCACAGGGGCGCCTACGTCCTGGCCGAGGCCGACGGCGGCACGCCCGACACGATCCTCATCGCCACCGGCTCCGAGGTGCACGACGTCATGGCGGCCCGCGAGACGCTGCAGGCCGAGGGTCTCAAGGTCCGCGTCGTGTCGATGCCGTGCTGGGAGCTCTTCGAGCAGCAGGACGCCGCGTACCGCGAGGCCGTGCTGCCGAAGGCGATCACGCGGCGCGTCAGCTTCGAGGCCGGCACCACGCACGGCTGGGAGCGCTGGGTCGGTGACGCCGGCATCAGCGTCGGCATCGACCACTACGGCGCTTCGGCGCCCGGTGGCACGGTCGCGAAGGAGTTCGGCCTGACCGCCGACGCCGTCGTGGCCGCGGTCCGCGCGCTGGGCTGACGCTCCGGCGGATCTTGTGCCACGATACCGGCAGAACTTCGGAGGAACACCGCATGTCCGATCACGCTGATCATCACCACGCCGCCCCGGCCAAGCCCGACGCCACCACGACGATGGGCATCGCCCTCTTCATCGGCATGGTCACGGTCATCGTGGCGCTCGTCGGCGCCGTTCGCGGCTCGGACACCATCCTGACGATCGGCCTGATCACGGGCATCGCCGCCATCGCCGTCGCCGTGCTCGCCGTGCTGATCGGCAAGAAGAAGGGCGCCACGACGCGCGGCTTCCTCGTCTCCGTCGTGCTCGGTATCAGCGGCATCGCGATGTACCTGCTCGTCACCAACGTCTGAGGACGTTCGGCGCGACCAGCGAGGGGCACGCCGGCGGCGTTTCGTGCGACTGCGTGGCGATGGGTATGACTGCGTGGTGACGCGGTGCGCGTGCACGCGCACCCGTGGACGAACTGCGCGCCCTGTGACACGATTGTGGTCACCATGATCGTCGAATCTGTGCGCACCGTGAAAGCCCGCTTCTCCGAATTCCTTGACCTGGTCCTGCTCGAGCGCGAGCAGGTGACCATCACCCGCAATGGGCGGCCCGAGGCGGTGCTGATCAGCCTCCGCGAGCTCGAGAGCATGCAGGCCACCATCGAGTTCCTCTCCGACCCGGAGGCGATCGCCGCCGTCGAGCGAGGGCGCCGGGACTTCGCTGAGGGGCGATTCATCGACGAGGCGGGCATCGAGGCACTCCGTGTCGAGATCGAAGCGCGCGGAAATGGTGATCACCGAGACGATCTCGCGTGACGGAGCCCTATCGGGTTCACATGTCCTCAGACGCCCAGCGCATGGTGCGCTCCGGCCTGCCGTCGGGTGTGGCGTTGGCGCTGCTCGCACTAGCGCTTGGATCGCTCGCTCGGAACCCTCGGGGAATCGGCACGCCGCTCAGCGGTGTCGATGATGGGCATTGGCGCGTCAAGCGCCGCGAGTATTCCCTGCGGTACGAGATCGATGACAGCGACCACGTGGTGCGCATCGTCGCGATCGAACCCGCGGATGACCTTCGGCTGCGCTAGGTGTCCTGCCCATGTGCCTGTGAGACGGTTGAGGCGGTTGGCGGGCGTGGAACGTGCGTACTAATGACGTACGCCCGAAGGGCGGGCGTCAGAAGTGCGCACTGGGCATGTACGCCCGCAGCTGATCCCGACCAGGGCGTACGTGCCCAGTGCGCACGTCTGACGCCCGCGGCGACGCCGCGTACGTCATTCGTACGCACTGCTCACGCCCGCCAGCGCGGAACCAGAAGTACGCACCGAACTGTCTCAAAGGGTCGTAGACGGAACAGCTAGGCCCGCACACTGATCTCGCTCGCCGTCGCGAGCGCCAGCGTGCACGCCGCACCGGCGGCGGTCAGCGTGATCACGCCGGCCAGATCGTCGACGGCGTCGATGCGCACGGATGCGCCTGGCGTCAGGCCGCGCTCGGCGAGGTACTGCAGGAGCCGCGGGTCGCGGTCGGAGACACGCAGGATCTCGGCACGGGCGCCGGCCGGCACATCGGTGAGCCGCTGCCACGGATCCGACGGCACCGTGCCGTCGCGCGCCGGGATCGGATCACCGTGCGGATCGCGGTCGGGGTGGTCGAGCGCCGCGGCGATGCGATCCTCGAGGACCTCGGAGATGACGTGCTCGAGGCGATCGGCCTCGGCGTGGACGTCCTCCCACGACATGCCGAGCTGCTCGACGAGGTAGAGCTCCAGCAGGCGATGGTGGCGCAGCACCTCGAGCGCCACCTGCTCCCCCTTCGGTGTCAGCACGACGCCGCGGTAGGGCTCGTGCTCGACCAGGTGGTACTGGTCGAGCTTCTTCATCATCCCGGTGACCGAGGCGGTGGAGACCTCGAGACGATCGCTGATCGCCTGCGTCTGCACGGGTGCGCCGCCCGTCTCCTCGGCGATCTGGTGGATCGCCTTGAGGTAGTCCTCCATGGCCGAGCTGATGGACGGCGTGCGCGCGCTCATGCCGCAAGCCTACCGGCGCGGACACGGTGGGGAATGCGCTGCGGCGGGCGTCAGATCGCGCAGAGGCGCCGCACGGCCTCGATGCGCGGCGCGATCGACAGCGCGTCGATCCACTCGTCGGGCCCGTGGTCGCCGCCGCCGATCGGGCCGAGGCCATCGATGGTCGGCACGCCGATGCTCGAGGCCCACGAGCCGTCGGAGGCGCCGGCGGCGATCGTCTCGCGCGCCACGGCGCCGAGGTTGGCGAGCACTGCCAGCGCCCGCTCGGCCAGCGCGGGTGCATGATCGAGCGGCGGGAAGCCCGGGTCATCGGAGCGCCGCAGCGCGATGCCGTCGTGGTCGCCGAACCTGCCGACGCGATCGACGGCCCACGCGAGGTCCTCGTGCGAGCGCGCGCGCAGATCGACCGTGGCGGTGGCGCGGCCCGGGACGGTGTTCTTGCCGATGCCGGCGTGCAGCTGCGTGATCGTCGCCTGCATGCCGGGGCGCGCGTCGTGGATCTCGGCCTCGATGCGCAGGCCCTCGCGCGCCAGCGCCATCAGGGCGGAGCGCCCGGCGTCGCGCTCGGTGCCGGCGTGGGCATCGCGCCCCTCGGCCTCGAGCGTCAGCCAGGTGCAGGCCATGCGGGTCGTCACGATCGCGCCGTCGGCGCGACCGCACTCGAGGCAGATCGCCTGGGTGGCGCCACGCCAGTCGTCGAGGCACGACGGCTCGACGGAGCGCGCCTCCTCGTCGGGGACGATCCAGAGCTCGACGCGGCCGTGCGTGGGGGAGGGGTCGCGTGCCAGTTCGGCGAGCGCGTGAAGCCCGACGAGCAGGCCGCCCTTCATGTCGGCCACGCCGGGGCCGAGCAGCGTGTCGCCACGTCGCTCGACGGGACGAGCCGCGGCGGTGCCGACGGGGTAGACCGTGTCGTGGTGGCCGATCAGCAGCGAGCGGCCGCTGCCTGGACCCTGCGCCGAGAGCAGGACCAGGGGCCCGTCTGGGGTGTCGCGGACCTCGGCGGCCAGACCGTCAGCCTGCGCCCACTCGACGAGCAGCGCGGCCGAGCGTGCGAGTCCGGCGAGGTCGCCGGTGGGGGAGTCGACCGCGCAGAGGGCGGTCAGCCGCTCGACGAACCCGGCCGGCGGCTCCACCTCAGACCTCGACCACCCGCACGGGCTCCTCATCGGCGACGGTGACGACATCGCCGTCGCGCAGGGTGCGCCCACGACGCGTATCGACCTCGCCGTTCACGAGCACGACGCCGTCCTGCAACAGCGCCTTGGCGTCGCCGCCCGTGTCGACGAGCCCCGCGAACTTCATCAGCTGTCCGAGGTCGATGCCCCCGGCGCGCACCTCGACGTCGCGCACGCCTACGCCGACGCGCAGGAGGAGCAGCCGCCAGCGGAGGCGGTGGCGGCGTCGCCTTCCTCCTCGCCGTCCTTCAGCTGGAAGGAGGACCCGCAGCCGCAGCCCGACATGGTGTTCGGGTTCGTGATCGAGAAGCCGGTGCCGTTGAGGCCGTCGACGAAGTCGATGTCGGCGCCGATCAGGTACGGCATGGAGAACGGATCGATCAGCACCGTGACGCCGTGGGCCTCGAGCACCTCGTCGCCGTCCTGGGCGCCCGTGTCGAAGCCGAGCGCGTACTGGAAGCCGGAACAGCCGCCGCCCTGCACTGCGACGCGCAGCGCCGTCAGCTCGGCGTCGTCCTCGGCGGCGAGGAACTCGCGCACCTTGTCGGCGGCCTTCTCGGTGATGGTGACCTGCAGTTGCGTGCTCATGTCGTGCCTCGAAGCGTATCGGATGAAAGCGTCGGGAAGAACCGCTCCACCCCTGACAACGCCGATCCGTCACGCGGCATTCCCGGGGGTGGTTTGTGACACGCTTGCGACCCGCTCGAGAACCCGCGCGATCCATTGTGCCAAGCGGGTTTGCGGCATTCCGCACACAGTCGCGGGTGGCGGGTTTGTAGCGCGCCGCGTGTGCCTGCTACGGTAGCCCGAGCCGTTGGCATGGGGCGACGGCGAAACCCCTGGGGAGCACGTGCTCGGCGACTGGGCCTCCTATCTCGTCTATCTGGTGTTCTCGGCGCTGATCGCCTCGAGCCTCCTGGCGGGGTCGATGCTGTGGTCGCGCATGTTCCATCGCAACCTGCGCCCCGGCCGTCAGAAGACCCGCGTGTTCGAGTCGGGCGTCTCGCCCGGCGAATTCAAGCCGTCCAACTTCTCGGTCAACTACTACCTGACCGCGATGCTCTTCATCGTCTTCGACATCGAGGTCGTGTTTCTCTACCCGATCGCGGTCAACCTCAAGGTGCTCGGGCAGTTCGGGTTCATCGAGCTGCTCGTCTTCGTCGCGATCCTCGCCGTCGGCTTCGTCTACGTC